>DASRXE010000244.1:0-4894 GCA_035654315.1 Brevundimonas sp. | reverse complement strand
GGCGCGACCATCTACGCCGAGGTCACCGGCTACGGCGCCAACTCCGACGGCTTCGACATGGTCGCCCCCTCGGGCGAGGGCGCCGAGCGCTGCATGAAGATCGCCCTCGAGATGGCCGGCAATCCGCGCATCGACTACCTGAATCCGCACGGCACCTCGACGCCCGTCGGCGACTCCAAGGAGATGGGCGCGGTGCGCAACGTCTTCGGCGACGACCTGCCGATGATCTCCTCGACCAAGTCGCTGACGGGGCACAGCCTCGGCGCGGCGGGGGCGCAGGAGGCGATCTACTGTCTGCTGATGATGAAGCACGGCTTCGCCGCCGAGAGCGCCCACATCGAGACCCTCGATCCCGAGTTCGAGGGCATGCCGATCCTGCGCCAGCGCCATGACGGTGAACTGAAGCACGTCATGTCCAACAGCTTCGGCTTCGGCGGCACCAACGGCACGCTGATCCTGTCGAAGGTCTGAGGCCTTACCAGCCGCTTTCCGCGGCCGCCGCCAGGATGCATCCCGCGGCCTCGTTCGCGCTGGCGTCGATCTTGTCTGGTTGCCAGTCGAGAGAAACGGCCTGGCGATCCGCGGCGGTCGGCCCCTCGCCGACTCCGATGCAGGTCCATCCGATGAGGAAGCCCGGGCCGGGGCGGAACAGCACGACCACGGTGGGCGGGCCGTCCAACGTCATTGCGCCGTGCTCAGCCAATCGGGTCCGGACGCAAGTCTCTGAATAGAAGCAGCCTTCGAAATCGGCGGCGCTGAAGCGGGGCTCGGCCAGCCGCAGAAGTCCGGAGCCGCCTTCGGGGGCGGCCCGGCCGAGCAGTTCCGCGGATTTTCCACCGAGCGATGGCAGGAACAGCACGGCGACCTCCGGCGGCGGCGGTCCGGCCTGCCCGACCGGAGCCGCCGTTTCTGGCGCAAGCGAACAGGCGGGCCCGGCGACGAGGACAAGGCCGGCGAGGACGGAGGCAAGGCGGTGCATGGATGATCTCCGGACTGGACACCCGACCTTACCGGTCTGGCGTCCCCGCGCCACCCGACGGGTTCTGACGCGTGCAACTTCAGAGCGGCCGCGGGCGTGGCTCCCCGGGCGCCTCCGACAGGGCGGCCTCGATACAGGCGGCGAGAGCGTCCTTGTCGCGCTCCCAATCGTTGATCCCGTGCACCCGGGCCGAGTCGGTCCACAGCCAGATGTCCTGCGCCTGCGCATCCGCCGGTTCCGCTCCACGGCCGAAACACAGCGCCCGCATGTCGCCGCGGCCGCGCTCCTGCGAGACGCTCTGCTCCCGGTCCGTGAAGGCCACCACCACATGCGGCGGCGACTCCGGCGCCGCCGACCGGGACAGGTAGAAGCGCACACAGAAGGCCAGGCCGTATTCGGGGGTGTCGTCCTCGCACGCGCGGAAATCGTCCGTCGGAACGGTCGGCTCGATCACCTCGACCCGGCCAAGGCGCTTCCCATCCAGCGCGGCGATGACGCTCCGCCCGTGCTTGATCTGGCCCTGGCGCGCGTCGTCCAGGGTCACTACGACGACAGCCGCCTGCGGTCGCGCGCCGGAGGACCGGGCGGCGCCCGGATCCGCGAACCCGCACAGGGTCAGGGCGGTCAGAACGAGCATGGCGCGCATCCGAAGGACTCCGATCGGCGTTGTTGCAGACTGCCCCGCTTCCTGCGGAAGCGACAGCCCACAAAACCTGACGCCGGAGCCCGGCCTGACCCCCGATCCCTACATCCTGTTCCTGTTCGGCCTCGGCGCCGTCGTCCTGCTGGTGTCCTGGGCCCCGGTCGGGCTGAAACGCGCGCCGCTGACCCTCGCCATCCTGTGCGTCGGCATCGGCGTTCTGGTGTTCAGCACGGGACTGCTGGCGTTCGACCCGGATCCGCGCACATGGGACACCGCGACCGAGAGGCTGACCGAGCTGGTGGTCATCATCAGCCTGATGGGGGCGGGCCTGAAGATCGATCGCGTGCCGGGCTGGCGCAGCTGGTCGACGACCTGGCGGCTGCTCGCCGTCGCCATGCCGCTGACCATCGCGGCGACCGCCTGGCTGGGCTGGGCCGGTCTGGGATTCAGCCTGGCCATGGCCCTGCTGTTCGGAGCCTCGATGGCCCCAACCGACCCCGTGCTGGCGTCCGATGTGCAGTGCGGACCGCCGCGTTCGGGCGACGAGGACGAGGTGCGTTTCGGCCTGACCTCCGAGGCCGGCCTTAACGACGCCCTGGCCTTCCCCTTCGTTCATCTGGCCATCCTCGCCGCCGCCGGCGGGCTGGCGACCGGGTCGGGTCTGGCGGACTGGTTCACGATCAAGGTCGGGTGGAAGCTGCTTGCCGGCCTCGGCGCCGGCTGGCTCGTCGGGAAACTGCTCGGCTATCTGCTGTTCCGCAGCCGACGCGGCGGCCTGTCGAAACTCGCCGACGGGCTGATCGCCCTCGCCGCCACCCTGATCGCCTATTCGGTTACGGAAATCGCCCACGGATACGGCTTCCTCGCCGTCTTCGTCTGCGCCGTGGTCATCCGGGGCACCGAGCGGGAGCATGACTTCCATCAGGAGATGCACGACTTCTCCGACCAGATCGAGCGGCTGCTGATGATGCTTCTGCTGGTGCTCTTTGGCGGCGCGTTGGCCAATGGCCTGCTGTCCAGCCTGACCTGGACCGACGCCCTGATCGGCCTGGCGGTGGTGTTCGTGGTGCGGCCGATCGCCGGCCTGGTCGCCATGGCGGGCTCGGACCAGCCATGGCGCGAGCGGCTGCTGCTGGCCTTCCTCGGCATCCGCGGGGTCGGCTCGGTCTATTATCTGGCCTACGGCATCAACCACGGCGACTTCGGCGACAGCGAGCGGCTGTGGGCCGTGGTCGGCTTCATCATCCTGCTGTCGATCATCGTGCACGGCGCCACCGCCACCCCTCTGCTGGCCCGGCTGGCCCGGCGGCGCGGGAGCTTCCCCGCCGCCGTCGCCCCTGCTAACGCTCCGACCACGGCCTCAAGCAGCGAGCGACCGCGTCGCGAGCGTCAGGCCACCCAACAAGGAGACTGACCATGGCGAGCGAGAGCGGCTGGAACATGCCCACGGGCGAACTCATGAAGGGCAAGAAGGGCCTGATCATGGGGGTCGCGAACTCCAACTCCATCGCCTGGGGCATCGCCTCGCAGCTGGCGGCGCAGGGCGCAGAGCTGGCCTTCACCTATCTCGGCGAGGGGCTGGAGCGGCGCGTGCGCCCGCTGGCCGAGAGCGTCGGGGCCAAACTGCTGATCCAGGCCGACGTCACCGACGACGGCTCGATGGACGCCGCCTTCGCCGAGCTGGAGAAGGAGTTCGGCACGATCGACTTCGTTGTCCACTCGGTGGCCTTCGCCAACAAGGACGAGCTGAAGGGCTCGTTCGTCGACAACACCAGCCGCGACAGCTTCCTGCTGGCCATGAACATCTCGGCCTTCAGCTTCGTCGACGTCGCCAAGCGCGCGTCGAAACTGATGCCCAACGGCGGTTCGCTGGTGACCATGACCTATCTTGGCTCGGAGCGGGCCATCCCCAACTACAACACCATGGGCGTGGCCAAGGCGGCGCTGGAGGCGGCGACCCGCTACATCGCCCGCGACCTGGGGCCGAAGGGCATCCGCTGCAACGCCATCTCGGCCGGGGCCATGCGCACCCTGTCGCTGGCCGGCATCTCGGGCGGCCGCGGCATGATCGCCCAGGGCCGCGCCATGTCGGCGATGAAGGAGGACACCTCCATGGAGGGCGTCGCCGGCTGCGCCCTGTGGCTGTGCTCCGACCTCGGCCTGTCGACCACCGGCGAGATCATCCACGTCGACGCCGGCTTCCACATGATGGGCCTGCCGGACGGCGAGGAGGGCTGAACCTCACATAAGTTTGGGTTGCGCCGCGTTCTCGCGAATGTTGTGGTCCGGGTTCGTCATGGAGTCGTCCCGATGACCGATGAACCCCCGACCGATCTCGGCGACGTTGTCGTGGTGGGCCAGCGCCGCAGCGAGCCCTGGCAACCGTTCCCCGAGCGGCCCACGCTCGTCAGGCCCGATCCGGACGTGGCGGTCCTTCCTGACGAGGGCACGGGTCCAGTGGACCCGTGTTTCAACCCGGAGACGGCATTGGACTGGAACGCTACGATGCCAGCAACCTTGATGGCGATGAGGACAATCCCGGTCCCGGGGTAAATCCCGATGGCGAACCCTGCCCGTAAATTTATCTTGCCTCTTCTGACGGGGGCAATCCCCGTCTTTGCCGCCGCCATGTGCGCCGCGCAAACGGTTGAGGAAGCTCAGGGAGCCCTCAGCGGGCCGGTGGCCGGATACACGACGGTTGAAGCCCTTACCGAACGACGGCAGCAGGTCGAGGTCTTCTATTTTGCTAACCCCGACATCCGCCTGCCTGATAGCCGTCCGTGGATCGAGCACGTCGTGCGAAGGACAAGTGGCGGCCCCGGCGAGCCGGGTGAGGTGAGTTGGACAAGTTCACGGGAATGCCCCGCACTTCATAATACCCTCGTCTGGCTCTCGTCTCTCGTGGCCCCCCGTATCGAGATCGCCGGCATTGCTCCGAGCGAAGCGGCTCCCGAAGGCCGGCGTCCGATATCGGTTACCGCCGATGGGCTGGACACCACTGTCTGGGGACGGGGAACACAACCCGACCATACAGCCTTCACTCGCGTCGAGATAAGCAGCAACGGGGGGCTGATCGCTGAATTCGGCCGGGCCGCTACGGAAAATCTTGCAGAGTGCTGGCGTCCAGAACGTCCGAATCTCTGACCGGAAAGTCTTACCGCCCCAGCGCCGCCCGCTGCAGGGCGAACAGCTCCGCGCAGCCGCCCTCGGCCAGCTGGAACAGGCGGTCGAACTCGGCGCGGGTGAAGCCGCGCTTCTCGCCGGTGGCCTGG
>DASRXE010000243.1:0-5394 GCA_035654315.1 Brevundimonas sp. | reverse complement strand
CGTGCAACGCCGCCAATACCTGCGCCATGATCCAGGGCGAGATCGACCGCGCCTGCGCCATGTACGGCCCGGAGGAGACGAAGCCGCCGGAATGCGGCGCTTAACGGTTCCTAGAGCCTGAAACCGTACCCTGGCGGACATGACGCCCGTCCAGACCCCGCCCGATTTGCGCGCCCTGACCACGCTGCGGTTCCTCGCCGCCCTGTGGGTGGTGATGTTCGCGGCCTGGCCGCATCTGGACGTGGCCTTCGTCCCGGTGGCGGTGACCAAGGGCTATCTGGGCGTCGAGGTCTTCTTCGTCCTGTCCGGCTTCATCCTCAGCCACGTCTATCTGGAGGCGGCGGGCCGGGGCCGCGCCGGCGGGTTCAGCTATCGCGGCTTCCTGTGGGCGCGGGTGGCGCGGGTCTATCCGCTGCATCTGGTGACGCTGGCGGGCATGGTCGGGCTCGGCGTCGCGGCGACGGTCGCGGGGCTGACGGTCAGCGAGAGCCTGCTCGACTGGCGCTCCCTGCCGGCCCATCTGAGCCTGACCCACGCCTGGGGCCTGGCCTCCAGCGCCGCCTTCAACCATCCGTCGTGGTCGATCTCGGCCGAATGGTTCGCCTATCTGAGCTTCCCCGCCTTCGCCTTCGTGGCCTGGCGAATGCGCGAGCGACCGGTGCTGGCCACCGCCATCGCGGCGGCGGCGGCGCTGGCGCTCTACGCCGCGTTCGAGCCGCTGGCCGGCTTCTCCCTGACCGAGGCGACCTTCCGTTGGGGCGCGCTGAGGATCGTTCCGTGTTTCGCGCTCGGCTGCGCCCTCTACCTGATCCACCGCCGCGCGCCCGTGCGTCATGGCGGCCTGATCGCCCTCGTCTGCGGGGCCGGTCTGCTGGCCAGCGCCTCGCTGGGCCTGTGGGACCCGCTGGTGGTGCTGTTCGCCGGCGGAATGATCCTCGGTCTCGGCGGCCTCGACAACGCCCGGGCCGGCGTCTTCGCCTCGAAGGCGGGCGTGTATCTGGGCGAGATTTCCTATTCGATCTACATGGTCTGCGCGCCGGTCCTGCTGCTGGGCGTCAACGTCGCCGCGCGGCTGACCGGGGCCGGGGACAAGAAGCTTCACATCATTGTGTGGCTGGCGGTTCTGGCGGTCATCCCGGTGGCGGCGGCCCTGACCTACCACCTGGTCGAACGCCCGGCCCGCAAGGCTTTGCGGGGATTCGCGACTCGCCACGGCTCAGGTCAAGCGCCTTTGAACCCGCAGGCGGATTCGCCTGCAAGGGTTCTTCAACCCTCGGACACTATCGTCTAAGGCTAAGTCACTGAGGCAGGTCGGGACCTTCGCCAGCATGATGAAACGGCTCACAGCCGCCGCGGTTGCGGCGACCCTCGGCGTTTTCGCGCTGGCCGGCCCGGCCCCCGCCGCGAAGGCCGACGAGCCGTACTGGCAGTGCGTGACCTTCGCCCGCATGTTCTCCGGTATCGAGATCTTCGGCGACGCCCACACCTGGTGGTCGCAGGCCCGGGACCGGTTCCAGACCGGTCATCGTCCCGAAACCGGCGCGGTGCTGACCTTCCAGCCGCACGGCCGGATGAGCCGCGGCCACGTCGCCGTGGTTTCGGAGGTCCTGACCGACCGGGTCATCCGCGTCACCCACGCCAACTGGGGCGGCAGCCGCGGCAAGGTCGAGGAGAACGTCACCGTTGTCGACGTCTCCGACAACGGCGACTGGAGCGCGGTCAAGGTCTGGTACAACCCGATCAATGACCTCGGCAGCACCGTCTATCCGGTGTCGGGATTCATCTACAAGGCGCCCGCCCAACCGTCGGACGGCCTGTTGATGGCCTCCGTATCGAGCGCCGACGGCCAGCCCTGATCGCCTGGGTCCCGGCGCCGGATTCGCCCCGGTCCGCAAATCCCCGACGGACCGCCTGCAACGGCCACGCTTGACCGGACCGGTCCTCCCGCGCTCCATGCCGTCAAACCGGAGACCTCCATGCGCGCCCTCGCCCTGACCGCCCTCGCCTCCGCCCTCGTCGTTCTGGCCGCCTGCTCGCCGCCGGCGGAGGCCCCGGCGGCTCCCGAGCCCGCGCCCGAACCCGCGCCGGTGCTGGCCGGGGTCGATCTGACCCAGCCATTGCGCGCGGTGGGCAACGAGCCGTTCTGGGCGGTGGAACTGACCGGTTCGGAGCTGGTCTATTCCGGCGTCGATCGGCCCGAGCAGCGGGCGCCCCAGGGCGAGCCGGTCCTCCAGGGCACCATGGCCGTCTGGGAGGCGACGACCACGGCCGGAACGCCCCTGTCGGTCACCCTCACCGCCACCGAATGCAGCGACGGCATGACCAGCCGCACCTATCCGCTGACCGCCCTCGTCAGGGTCGGCGAGGAGATGCTGACCGGCTGCGCCGCCACGGTCTCGGCGATCATGTCGACCGGGGAAAGCGGTCGGGTGGTGGACAAGGCTCAGCCGGCCGGCTGATCCCTGAGGGTCCGCATCGCTCCCAGACGGGCGAAGGCGATGGTCAGGGCCTTGCGCCGCGCCGGCGCCAGCGGGATCGATATCGCCTCGCGCACCACCGCGCCGCCGAAGCCGTCGGCCACGATCAGCCCCGGCTCGTCCGGCAGGATGTCGTTCGGAAACTCGGGGGCCACGGCGAAATAGAACAGGTCGCAGTACGGCCGGTACTCGCTCCATTTGCGGTCGACGCGGAAGTCCTCCAGCCCCGACTTGACCTCGCAGATGGCGATCTCGCCGCGCGGACCCAGCGCCATGACGTCGGCGCGGCGGCCGTTGGGCAGGCCGACCTCAAGCAGGGGCGCATAGCCCATGTCCGCCATCAGCCGCGCGGCGCCGCGGGTCACCGACAGGGTGGTCGCGGGACGGCTGAAGACCAGATTGATGGACAGGACGGCGGCGGGCATGCGGGAGTTATGTTCCGCATCCGTTCCGGATTCAACCGCCGCCACGCGTCGCGGGGCGGGCGAGGCCTGATGACCGCCGTGGGGGCAAGCGCAGCATCCGTCAGGAACCGTCGGCTCGACCGGGCCCGACCCTGCTCCTAACGTCTGGATAAAGCGTCGAGGAGCGAGACGTGCTAATCGTGCAGCACATATGGCGTCGGTGGACCGCGCCGGGTGAGGAAACCCCGCTTCCCGGGCCGCATGACGTTCAGCTGACGCCCGAACGGGTCTTCGGCTGGGGCCAGGTGTTCGACTATTCCGAAAACCCCGCCCGATCGCGTCGCCTGCGCCTCGACCAACGGCCGGACGACCTCTGGCGACCGCTCGAGTGGCGCGGCGGCTCCATGGGAATGCAGATCGGCATCCACAAACCCGGCGGGCTTCGGTCAGCATGGGACCTGGGCTACCACGCGCCCAACTGGCTGTTCACGCTGAAAGCGGGTCAGATCGGCCGCGTCCGGTGGAACGGCCGGTTCGGTGCGCGGCCGGGGATCGGTCCGTACTTCGAGGATCACATCTACTGGATCGGCATTGGCGACCCCGACCCGAATATGTTTCACGATCGCCCGTTGCACGCCGGCCACGAACGTCTTCATCTGCGACCTCGGAGCTCGACAACCGTCGACGGCGCTACAGAATAAACCGGCTCAGGTCCGCGTCCCGGGCCAGATCGGCGACCTTCTCGCGAACCTGTTCGCCGTCGAAGGCGACGGTCTGGCCGGCCAGGTCGGAGGCCCTGAAGCTGGTCTCCTCCAGCACCCGCTCCAGCACCGTCTGCAGCCGCCGCGCGCCGATATTCTCGACCGTGGTGTTGGCCGCCACCGCCGCGTCGGCCAAGGCGCCGATGGCGTCGTCGGTGAAGGTCAGGGTCACATCCTCGGTGGCCAGCAGGGCCTGGTTCTGGCGGATCAGATTGGCCTCGGGCTCGGTCAGGATGCGCACGAAGTCGTCGCGGGTCAGGGCCTTCAGCTCGACGCGGATCGGCAGCCGCCCCTGCAACTCCGGCAGCAGGTCCGACGGCTTGGCCACATGGAAGGCCCCCGAGGCGATGAACAGCACATGGTCGGATTTCACCGGCCCGTATTTGGTCGACACCGTGGTGCCCTCGATCAGCGGCAGCAGGTCGCGCTGCACGCCCTCGCGCGACACATCGGCCCCGGCGCGATCCTGACGCGCGGCCACCTTGTCGATCTCGTCGAGGAAGACGATGCCCTCGTTCTCGGCCAGCAGCACCGCCTCGCGGGTCAGGCTGTCCTGGTCCAGCAGCTTGTCGCTCTCCTCGGTGATCAGCGGCCCGACGGCGTCGCGCACCGGCAGCTTGACCTTCTTCGTCCGCCCGCCGCCCAGCTTGCCCAGCATCTCCGACAGATTGATCATGCCGATGCCGCCGCCGCCCGGCAGGTCCATGCCCTGCATCGGCGACGCGGTGTCGGCCAGTTCAAGCTCGACCTCCTTGCCGTCCAGCTCGCCGGCGCGCAGCTTCTTGCGGAAACTGTCGCGCGTGGCCGGCTGCGAGCCGGGCCCGACGAGGGCGTCGAGGATGCGCTCCTCGGCCGCCGCCTCGGCTTTCGCCTTGACCCCCGTGCGGCGCTTGTCGCGGACCATGACCAGCGCCGCCTCGACCAGGTCGCGCATGATCTGGTCGACGTCGCGGCCGACGTAGCCGACCTCGGTGAATTTGGTCGCCTCGACCTTGAGGAAGGGCGAGCCGGCCAGCCGCGCCAGCCGGCGGGCGATCTCGGTCTTGCCGACGCCGGTCGGGCCGATCATCAGGATGTTCTTGGGCGTCACCTCATCGCGCAGGTCCTCGGGCACGCGCTTGCGCCGCCAGCGGTTGCGCAGGGCCACGGCGACGGCGCGCTTGGCCTCGTCCTGGCCGACGATGAAGCGGTCGAGTTCGGAAACGATTTCGCGGGGGGAGAGGTCGGTCATGGGATGGAGATAGGGCGGTTCAGCCGCCCGCGGGAGGGGGCTCGGCGATCGGCGCGGGAATGAGTTGCGCCATGATCAGGCGCCAACCCTCCGGCCGCTTCTGCCACAGGCGCATATAGTGGCCACGGCGGGCGACGCTGTCCCGGATCCAGGCGGCCGAGCCGTAAGTCCAGGCCATGTCGCCGGCGTCAGAAGCGCCGCCGCCCTCGGTCGCGCCGAACTCGAAACGGGCTGGCCAGCCGTCGAGCGCCGGTCCAAAGGCTTCCGGCCCTTCGGCGGGCGCAAGCGGGGCCACGTACAGTCTTCCATCGGAGGCGAGCACGGACAGGTGCGCGGCCTTCTGGTCCACGGCCGCCGCCTGCGCCAGGGCGGACTCGGTGGCCTGGACCTCGGTCATCGCCGCCTCGGCCGAACCGGCGCCGACGGTGGCGGCCGGCAGGATGCGGGGTTCGCTGTCGGGACCGGGCTCGCCCGCGGGGCTGGCGTTGGAACCACCGTCATAGACCCAGCGCCATTGCCCG
>DASRXE010000242.1:0-3336 GCA_035654315.1 Brevundimonas sp. | reverse complement strand
CCGAGCATGCGCGGGCCAATGCGCTGGATATCGCCGGGGTGACGCTGGCCGATGGCCGGACCGTCTCGGTCGCGGGCGACTGGGACGGCGAGGGCCGGCGGGGCCAGGAGGGGCGGGCCTTTCTGAAGCGCATCCGCACCGGGGCGTGCCGGGTGTTCTCGACCGTTCTGACGCCGGACTACAACGAAGCGCACGCCGACCATCTGCATCTCGACGGGGCGCCGCGGGGGCTGTGCGCCTGAGCGTTCCGGGCCGCGCGAATCGGTTTGCGGTTGACCGGCTTCGCTTTGCGCGAGAGAAATGCCCCGCAGTCCGGATTTCGCGCGGCGTCCACACCCGTGCTCGCTCCTTCGCTGAATGAGCTCGTCCAGATGGGCTGACGGACGTTCCCGCAAGGGGCGTCTGCCTGGAAAGCGCGTTCACGGAGACGCAGATATGGCGACCGGCACGGTCAAGTGGTTCAACCCCACCAAGGGCTTCGGCTTCATTCAACCCGACGGCGGCGGCCAGGACGTGTTCGTCCACATCACCGCCGTCCAGAAGGCGGGCCTGCAAGGCCTCGATGAGAACGCCAAGGTCGAATACGAGCTGGAATCCCAGCGCGGCAAGACCTCGGCGGTCGATCTGAAACTCCTCTGAGTTCAGGACACCTCCATCTATGAGACGGGCGCGGCGGCCACGGCTTCCGCGCCCTTCTTTTTTCTGGCCGCGGTCGTCGGCCCTTCGGGACCTCCCGATCCGACGCGGCTTGACCACTGCGCCAGCAGCACGCCGCCCAGCAGGGCCGCGCCGCCGAGCAGCTGGATCGCGGTCATGGTCTCGGCGAACAGCATCCAGCCGAGCAGGGCCGCGACGACGGGCTGGATCAGCACGGTCACGGCGGTCAGGGCGGCCGGCAGCCGGCCCAGCGACCAGGCCACCCCGCCCTGCCCGATCACGTGCATCAGACCGAGGCCGGCGCAGGCCGCCCAGCCCGCCGCCGAGCCCGGCAGCAGTTGCTCGCCGAGGGCCAGCGACACGCCGAGCAGCAGCGGCGCGCCCAGCGCGGTCGACCACAGCATCACCCGCCCGGCCGTGGCCGAGCCGCGCGCGTGCTTCACGGTCAGGAAATAGCCGGCGTACCAAAGCGCCGTGATAGCGGCGAAGGCGTCGCCGAGCCGGGGGTTCGAGCCCTGCCGGCCGTCGGCCCCGGCCGACATGGCGAAGGCCCCGCCCAACGCCAGCGCCAGGGCCAGCACGAACAGGGCCCGCGGCCGCTCGCGGAACAGCGCCCAGGCGGCCAGGGTGACCACCACCGGCGTCAGATTGGTCAGGACGGTGGCGTTGGCCACCGAGGTGAAGGCGATGCCGTAGTGCCAGAAGCTGAGGTCGAGGACGAAGAACAGCGCCGCCAGCGCCATCCATCTGGTAGGCCGGCCGGTCCCCTCGCCGTCGCCGCCGAGCGCCCGGGGCCGGGCGGTCAGCACCAGCAGCAGCGGCACGGCGAAGGCCAGCCGCCAGAAGGCCGCCGCCGCCGGTCCCGCATCGGCCAGCCGCACCAGGATCGGCGCCAGCCCCAGCACGGCGGCGGAGACGGCCAGGACAGCGAGGGCGGCGGCGCGGGGCGAGAGCATGAGCGCCGTATACGCCGACGCCGCGCCCTCCGTCTCCTGTCCTGTCGCCCCCCGCAACGTCATCAGCGTCGGCGCCGCCTGAGCAGCATCATGGCGGCTGCCGGAAGCAGGGCGGCGGCGGCCCAGGCGCCGGCGACGCGCAGGCCGCGCGGCCGATCCGGGGGCCGATCCGGGGGCCGCTCGCGCACCACCCCGGCGGTTGGATCGAGCTCCTCGAGGTCGGCGGCGGCGGCCACGGTTCCGGCGGCCTCCCGTTCCTGCAGCGGGGTCTGGGTCATCGGCTCATCCCGCCCTCACGCCCGCCCGCCGCAGCGTTCGAACTCCTCGCGGTAGCGGTCGGCGAGGTGGTCCTGGCGGTCCGCCTTGTCCTTGAGGTGCAGGAACCAGCTCGACTCCTCCTCGTACATATGGGTCAGGACGGCGCCCTCGATGTGCTTGAGCTTGTCCTTCCACTCGGGGGTCGAGGGGGCGATGTTCTCCCACTCGGCCATCTGCATCTTGGCGGTGGTCTGCTCGCTGTAGGCGTGGCCGGCGTGCATCTTCTCGCCGGCCTGGGCGAGGGCCGGATAGAGCACCACCTCCTCGGCCATGGAGTGGGCGTTGAGCAGGGCGGCCAGCTCCCTCATGGCCGCGACCCGGTCCTCGGCCGACTCGGCGTCGCGGCAGGCGGCGAAGCGGGCGCGGATCCCGTCGTGGTGGTCGAGCACCATCCACAGCCAGCCGCCGGTGCTGGCGATGGCGCGGGCGTTGGCGGTGGCCTCGTTGCGTTTCTGCTCGTTCGGCAGGGGGGTGATCTTGCCGAGAACCTTGTCGACGACGGACATGGGCGGGGTCTCCTTGCGAGGGGTTGAGGGTCGCAAGGGCAACCGGGCGCGGGGGACGTGGTTCCCCGCCGCCGACGACCGGCCTGGCCGTGTCGCCGGAAAATGCCGAAACCCGGTCATCCCGACACTCCCGCACCCTGTTCGGCCGCCTCGCGCTCCGGATCGCGGGGGCCGATGTCGGCGTATTCGGGCGGCAGGGGGCGGCCGGCGGCGAGGTCCTCGGCGAGGCGCAGGGCGCGCTCGCGCAGGAACTGGCGGGCCATCATCTGGCCCGCTTCGGCCTGCCGCTCCTGCTCGGCCGGATCGGATTCGACCCATTCGAACAGGGCGTCGAGGCGGGCGATCTCGGACGCGGCGCGGGCCAGCCGCAGGGCCGTCAGGCCGCGCCCGCCCCTGACCGCCTCGGCGGCGGCGGCGAGGGTGCGCCGGGCCAGGTCGTTGGGGCGGATCTGGATCGGCGACGACCAGGCGGCGACGATGTCGTCCTCGGTCAGGGGCGCGTCGGGGTCGGGCGGGAGGTTGGGGGCGGCGAGGACGCCGGCGGGGCCGCCCGGAACGCCCATGGGCGGGGTGCGGCCGAGCGGCCACGGCGTGGCGCGGGCGGCGAAGTCGCGCTTGGTCCAGCCCTCGCGGCGGGCGCGGCGGCGCAGGGCGGTCTCGGACACGCCGAAGCGGGCGGCGACGGTCGGCGCGGACAGGCCGGACAGATAGGCCCCGCGGATCAGGCTCCAGGTCTCGGGGCTGGCGGTGACGTAGCGGGTGTTCGGCAGGCCGTTGCGAAATTTCATGATTTTGCAGTCCCCTCTCCGTTTGGGGCGCGGATTATGGGGGCCGGGTGCGTCGGAATCGGACGTAGGGGCGTGCGGGATGGCCGGGTGGCGACCGGGGTTGGACGGGAT
>DASRXE010000241.1:0-9115 GCA_035654315.1 Brevundimonas sp. | reverse complement strand
GGCGGTCGCGCCGCCGCCGCTGAACTGCCCCCGCAGACCGCCGCCACCTATGTCTGGGCAGCGTTCGACTGAGAGGGGCGCCTCCGACCGACCGTTGCAAGGCGTGATCCGCATCATCGGGATTCGGATTGCGCGGCGCGGTCATTTCGGTTAGCCCTTGGAAGCGCTTCCAACCCCGGTGTTGCGGATGGGCGGCGACAAACAAAAGGGACGTGCGGCTCAAGGGTCTCACGCCGGGGAAACAGGGGGTACTCATGCGCAGCCAGTTCGCAGGCGTTCGCAAAACGGGCGCGATCTCGTCGTCACAGCTTTGCCTGACCGTATCGGCGCTTGCGCTGGCCACGGCCGCGCCGGGTCTCGCCATGGCCCAGGACGCGCCGCCGTCCCAGGACGGGCAGGCTGTCGAGGTCGAGGAGGTCATCGTCACCGGCCTGCGTCGCGGTCTGGCGGACTCGATCAGCATCAAGAGGAACGAAACCTCGATTGTCGAGGCGGTCTCCGCCGAGGACATCGGCAAGCTGCCCGACGTGTCCATCGCCGAATCCATCGCCCGTCTGCCCGGTCTGGCCGCCCAGCGCGTCAATGGCCGCGCCCAGGTGATCTCGATCCGCGGCCTGGCCCCCGACTTCACCACCACCCTGCTTAACGGGCGCCAGCAGGCCAGCTCCGGCGACAACCGCGCCGTCGAGTTCGACCAGTATCCGTCCGAGCTGCTGTCCGGCGTGGTCATCTACAAGACGCCGGACGCCGAGATTTCCGGCATGGGCCTGTCGGGCACGGCCGACCTGCGCACGGTGCGTCCGCTGGAGTTCGGCAGCCGGGCCGTCGCCGTCAACCTGCGCGGCGAGACAGTCGAGGGCGAAAGCCTCAACGACGATGTCCGCAACTACGGCGGTCGCTTCTCGATCAGCTACATCGATCAGTTCGCGGATGACACGATCGGCGTCGCCCTCGGCTACGCCCACCTCGATTCCCCGTCGCAGAACCGCCATTACAAAGCCTATGGCTATGAGGCGTTCGGCTTCGCCGTCACACCCGACAGCGCTGACGACGCCCTGATCCTCAATGGTCAGGAGGTGTTCGCGACCTCGCGCCTCAACCAGCGCGACGCCGTCATCGGCATCGTCGAATGGCGTCCGAACGACCGGCTGCACTCGACCCTCGATCTCTACTATTCGAAGTTCGACCAGGAAGAGACCACCCGGGGCGCTCAGTGGTTCTCGAACGGCTGGGCCGACGGCGCGACCTTCACGGACGTTCAGACCGAGACCCGCGGCGGCTCGGTGCTGGCCACCAGCGGCACGCTGAACGGCGGCGTGCCGATCATCCGCAACGACTACAACACCCGCGAGGACGAGCTGTTCTCTGTGGGCCTGAACACCGAGTACGAGATCGACGAGCGCACCCGCGTCGAGACCGACCTGTCCTATTCGGCCAACGAGCGGCGCGAGCAGATTCTCGAGACCTACGCCGGTTACGGACGCGGCGTCGGCGGCGTCACACCGGCCACGCCTGATGTGGGCCGCACCCTCGACACCATCGATTTCCTCGTCAACGACGACGGCTACCCGACCTATTCCGAGGGCCTCGACTACGCCGACGCCTCGCAGATGACGCTGGGCGACCGCGCCCCCTGGGGCGGCTGGGGCCACGACGGCGCCATCCGTTTCCCGGACGTCGAGGAACGCATCTACGCCGCCGACCTGAAGATCGAGCGCGATCTGGACGGCATCATCCACACCGTCAGCGCCGGGGTGAACCTGGCCAATCGCAGCAAGACCAAACGGGTCGACGACTTCGACCTGTTCCTCAAGAACGGCCGTCAGCAGGTCTATGTCGACTCCCAGTATCTGGTGGAGCCGACCTCGCTGGACTTCGCCGGTTTCGGCGATGTGCTCAGCGTCGATCTGGCGCGCGCGCTGGACGTCTACTACGACCGCGCCCCCATCCTCGACGCCAACTATTTCGACAAGAACTGGGACATCGAGGAAGAGGTCGTCACCTGGTTCGCGCGAGCCGAGTTCGAGAAGGGACAGGTCCGCGGCAATTTCGGCGTGCAGGTCATCCAGCAGTCGCAGGAATCGACCGGCGTGGTCATCAACGGGCTCGAGCCCGGCCAGCCGATCACGCCGATGTCGATCACCGAGGGTGAGGACTACACCGACATCCTGCCCAGCCTGAACATGATCTACGATCTGGGCGGCGGTCACCGGATCCGGTTTGCGGCGTCCAAGACCATGGCCCGCCCGCGCATGGACGAGATGCGCGCCAACGTCACGCCCGGGTTCAACGCCCTGGTCTGCAGCGGCCAGCCCTGCCTGCCGGGTACGACGGTCAATCCGTGGTCGGCCTCGGGGGGCAATCCGCACCTCGAGCCATGGCGCGCCACCGCCTTCGACCTCGCCTACGAATGGTACGTCGACCCTACGACCTATCTGTCGATCGCGGGCTTCCACAAGAACCTCGAGACCTACATCTATCAGCAGACCGCCGAGTTCGACTTCTCCGGCATTCCGCTACCGAGCACGGCGTCGTCGATTCCGCCGGGCGTGACCATCAGTCCGATCGGCCAGATCACCCTGCCCGCCAACGGCAACGGCGGCACGATCGACGGCATCGAGATCAGCGGCGCCCTCAACTTCGGCACCGTCTGGGAGCCGCTCGACGGCTTCGGCGTGCTGGGCAGCATCTCGTTTACGGAATCGGATCTCAACCCGAGCCCGAACGGCGACCCCGTGCGGATCCCGGGCCTTTCGGGCATGGTCTACAACATGACCGGCTACTACGAGCGTGGCGGCTTCCAGGCGCGGATCAGCAAACGCTTCCGCGAAGCCTTCAAGGGCGAGGTGGTCCAGCTGTTCGCGACCCGCGGCTACACCGAAATCCTCGACGATGAGCAGATCGACGCGCAGATCGGCTACACCTTCGAGGACGGGCCGATGGAGGGGCTGGGCGTGCTGTTCCAGGTCAACAACCTGACCAACTCGCCGTATCGGACGCGCCTCGGCCTCGACAGCGGCGGCACGACCACGGCCGACGGCGGCAGCCTGCCCGAAACCTATCAGGAATACGGCCGGCAATTCCTGTTCGGCGTCAACTACCGGTTCTGACCGCCCGGCGCGCCCCAACGCGCCAGATCGGATGCCGGGACCGGGAGCGGCGCCGCCGCTTCCGGTCCATGGCGACCGCCCTCCCATGTGAGTAGTCGAGTAGACGTATGATGCGCCCGGTCCTGAAGCTCTCCCTTTCGTTCCTGCTGCTGGCAGGTTGCGCGCCGACGGCGATGACGGCGCCCGCGCCCGTCGCCATCGCGGCTCCGGCGGGAATGGCCGGCGGGCTCGGCGCGGCCATGGAGCGCCGCATCGCGGACATCGTGGCCGGCATGACGCTGGAGCAGAAGGTCGGTCAGATCACCCAGCCGGACGTGCGCTTCATCACGCCGGACGAGGTGCGCCAGTACTATATCGGCACGGTTCTGAATGGCGGCGGCGCCTGGCCAGACATGGACAAGCGTTCAACCGTGGCCGATTGGGCGGCCTGGGCCAACGCCTACGCGGACGCGGCCATGGCCGCCGACATGGCTGTGAAGATCCCCCTGCTGTGGGGCACGGACGCGGTGCACGGGCACAACAACGTCTCCGGGGCGACCATCTTCCCCCACAACATCGGCCTCGGCGCCGCCAACGACCCGGACCTGATCGAACGGATCGGCCGGGCGACGGCCCGACAGGTCCGCGCCACGGGCATCACCTGGGCGTTCGCGCCCACGTTGGCGGTCGGCGAGAACCGCCGCTGGGGCCGCACCTATGAGAGCTGGTCCAGCGACCCGGCCCTGGTGCGCGTCTATGGCGAAGCCATGGTGCGCGGCCTGCAGGGCGAGCTCACCGGCGACGGCGACGTGCTGGCCAGCGCCAAACACTATCTGGGCGACGGCGGCACCTTCAACGGCGTCGACCAGGGCCAGACCCGGGCGACCCGCGAGGACCTGCTGACCCGCCACGGGGCCGGCTATCTCGGCGCCCTCGACGCCGGGGTGCAGACGGTGATGATCTCCTACAGCAGCTGGTACGACGCCGCCTCGGGTCAGGACCACGGCAAGATGCACGGCAACCGTGATCTGATCACGGGTCACCTGAAGGGCGAACTGGGCTTCGACGGTCTGGTCGTCTCCGACTGGAACGGCATCGAACAGGTGCCGGGCTGCGCCAAGGACCACTGCCCGCAGGCGGTCAACGCCGGCATCGACGTGTTCATGGTGCCGGAGGACTGGCGCGCCTTCATCACCAACACCGTGGCCGACGTGCGTGAGGGCCGGGTTCCGGAAGCGCGCATTGACGACGCCGTGACCCGCATCCTGCGCGTCAAGATGCGCTCGGGCCTGTTCGACCGTCCCGCCTCGGCCAGTGGTCTCACCGGCCGCGCCGACGTTCTGGACGCCAGCGCCCTCGCCCGCGAGGCGGTGCGCAAGTCGGTGGTCCTGCTCAAGAACGAAAACGCCGCCCTGCCGCTGCAAGCCGGCCGCAAGGTCCTCGTCGTCGGCGCCAGCGCCGACAGCCTGTCGAACCAGACCGGCGGCTGGTCCCTGACATGGCAGGGGACCGAGAACACCAACGCCGACTTCGCCACCGGCCAGACCCTGCTGACAGCTCTGCGGGATGCACTGGGCTCAGACCAGGTGGTCTATTCGGTCGATGGGTCCGGGGTGGACGTGTCGGACTTCGACGCCGTCGTGGCCGTGTTGGGCGAGACTCCCTACGCCGAATACAACGGCGATGTCCGCTTCCCCACGCCGGTCCAGCACAGCCTGCAAAACCCCGCCGACCTCGCCGCCCTTCAGGCGGTCTCGGGCCAGGGCGTGCCGGTGGTGACCGTGCTGTATTCGGGCCGCCCGGCCTACGCCAACGACCTGATCAACCTGTCGGACGCCTTCGTGGCCGCCTTCCTGCCGGGCACCGAGGGCGGCGGTCTGGCCGACGTCCTCCTGGGCGGCGAGCATGACTTCACCGGCCGGCTGTCCTTCGCCTGGCCGGGCTCGGCCTGCAGCACCGGCGAAGGCGCGGGCGACGTCGTCCAGTTCGCCCGCGGCTACGGCCTGAGCTACACCGGGCCGACGCCGGTCGGTCGTCTGCCCTTGCCGCCGACGCCCCGGACCTGCGAAGGCTAGGGTCTTCGACCCGGGGCTGACCTGATGCAGACAATCAAAAGAATCCTGATCGTCGGCGGTGGCACGGCTGGCTGGATGACTGCGGCCCTTCTCTCGAAACTGTTTCAGGGTCGCTACGAGATCACCCTGATCGAGTCGGAGGCGATCGGTATCGTCGGCGTCGGCGAGGCCACCATCCCCGCCATCAAGAAATATAATGAGCTGGTCGGTCTGGACGAGACCGAGTTCATGCAGCGCACCAACGGCAGCTTCAAGCTCGGCGTGCAGTTCGTCGACTGGTGGAAACAGGGCCACAGCTACATCCACGGCTTTGGCCCGATCGGTCGCGATCTGGGATGGCTTCGCTGCCACCAGTACTGGCTGAAGATGCACGGCCTGGGCCGCGCCTCCGACTTCGCCAACTATTCGATCAACACCGCCGCCGCGCTGGAAAACAAGTTCACCCGCGCCGACCCGAAGATGACCAACTCGCCGATCGGCCACATCGCCCACGCCTTTCAGTTCGACGCCAGCCTCTACGCCCGTTACCTGCGCGGCCTGGCCGAGGCCCACGGCGTCCAGCGGCGGGAAGGCAAGGTCGCCGACGTAGCGCTGCGCGGCGAGGACGGCTTCGTCCAGTCGGTGACCATGGAAGACGGCGAGGTCATTGAGGCCGACCTGTTCGTCGACTGTTCGGGGTTCCGCGGCCTGATCATCGAACAGGCCATGAAGACCGGTTACGAGGACTGGAGCCGCTGGCTGATCTGCGACCGGGCCATGGCCGTACCCTGCGCGCGGATCGAACCCTTCACCCCCTACACCCGCGCCACCGCCCGCTCGTCGGGCTGGCAGTGGCGCATTCCACTGCAGCACCGCACCGGCAACGGCCACGTCTATTCCAGCGCTCACATCGACGACGACGAGGCCGAGCGGGTCCTGCTCGCCAACCTCGACGGCGAGCAACTGGCCGAACCGAACCGGCTTCGCTTCCTGCCCGGTAAGCGCAAGCAGGGCTGGAACCGCAACTGCGTCGCCATCGGCCTGGCCGGCGGTTTCCTCGAGCCGATCGAGTCGACCAGCATTCATCTGGTCCAGTCGGCGATCATCCGCATGGTGCGGCTACTGCCCGATGCCGGTTTCGATCCGGCCACCATCGCCGAGTACAACCGCCAGACCGACTTCGAATACGAACGCGTCCGCGACTTCATCATCCTGCACTACAAGGCGACTGAGCGGGACGACTCGCCCTTCTGGCGCTACTGCCGCGACATGGAGGTGCCTGACACGCTCCAGCGCAAGATCGACCTGTTCGCCGCCAACGGCCGCGTCTTCCGCGAGGACGAGGAGCTGTTCGCCGAGGAGAGCTGGATCCAGGTCTTCCTCGGCCAGGGCGTCATCCCGCGCGGCTACGATCCGCTGGTCGACCTCAAGAGCGAAGCCGAGATCGAGACCTTCCTCGGCAACGTCGAGGGCGTCATCCGCAAATGCGTCGCGGTGATGCCCGCGCACGGAGACTATGTCGCGCGGGTCTGCGCCGCCGAACCTGTTGCGGCCGCCTGACCTTCACCCTCGCGCGGCGCGTTCCAGTTCGGCGACGTTGAGCCGTTTCATGTTCATCATTGCATCGAACACCCGCTTGACCACGGCTGGATCGGAATCGGACAGCAGCCGGGGCAGGGCGTATGGGACGATCTGCCACGACAGGCCGTAGCGGTCCTTGACCCAGCCGCACTGCTCGCTTTCGGGCGCCGCCGACAGGGCCTCGGTCAGGCGATCGACCTCGGACTGGTCCTCGCAGTCGATCTGCAGGGAGACGGCCTCGTTGAACTTGAACATCGGGCCGCCGTTCAGGGCGGTGTATCGGCTGCCGGCGAGGGTGAACTCGACCACCAGCACGTCCCCTGCCTTGCCGCTGGGATAGTCGCCCGGCGCCCGGGTGACCGCGTCAATGCGAGAGTCCGGCAGCAGCGACACATAGAAGTTGGCGGCTTCCTCGGCTTCCTTGTCGAACCACAGGCAGGGAATGACCTTCTGGCGCGGGGGGAGGGCGGTGGGCATTGGGGTTTCTCCTTCGCGGACGAAGGCATTATATTAAACCGCCCGGTTAAATGCAAGGGCCGGCGCCTTGCGGTTCCGCTGCCGGCTGGGCACACAGACGCCATGACCCCGACTCTCTACGGCATCTCCAACTGCGACACGGTCAAGAAGGCCCGGACTTGGCTGGACCAGGACGGCGTCGAATACGTCTTCCACGACTACAAGAAGGCCGGAATCGATCGCGCCCGCCTCGAACAATGGGTGGCGGCCCATGGGTGGGAGACGGTGCTGAACCGGTCCGGGACGACGTTCCGCGCCTTGCCCGATGCGGACAAGGCGGATCTGACGGCCGACAAGGCCATCGCCCTGATGTTGGCCCAGCCGTCGATGATCAAACGGCCAGTTCTCGACCTCGGCGGGCGGACCTTGGTGGGGTTCAGGCCGGAGCTCTACGAGGCGAATCTCGTCCGGTGAGCCGCGGCGACTCGCGTTAGCCTTGTCGTTTAAGTGGTCCGCAACCCGAAGAGCGCACCGTTAATGGCCGTACGCCGCGTTTGCCTCATCGTGTGACCCCCATGTCCGATCAGCAGACAGTCCTGGTTTTTCTGGCCGTCCTGGCGGCGTTCCTGATCGGGCTTGCGCTGGCGAAGAAGACGCGCGGGCCACGAAGGCCTTGGCGCCCCCGGAATCGTCGCGGGCCATTCAAGACGCCTGGGGCGAAGCCCGGTCATCAAAAGTCCGAACCCATCACCGATGCAGCCGAACAGCTTCGGGTGGTCATGGGCGCCGATTTTCAACGCCGCCGCCTGATGTCTCCGAATGAGGCGCAGGTGTTCAAGGCGGCCGAAGCTGTGGTGAAGAGCCTCGATCTGAGGTGGCGGGTGATGGCGCAGGTTAGCCTGGGCGAGGTATTGGCGTCGTCCGACAAGCGGGCCTATGCGGCGATCAACAGCAAGCGGGTGGATATCCTGCTGATCTCCGGCGCCGGCGAGCCCGTGGCCGCCATCGAATACCAGGGCAGCGGACACTACCTCGGAACCGCGGCGGCGCGCGACGCCGTCAAGAGAGAGGCCCTGCGCCGCGCCGGCGTGGCCTATATCGAGGTGACGCCGAGCCATGATCTCGCGGGGCATCTATCCAGCGAGGTGGCGCGTGTTGCGGCGGAGAAGGGGCTGGGGCTCGCCGCGTAAAAGGCCGGCGCGGCCCAGCGCCTCAGCGCCCCAGCGTGAACTGCGCCGCCTCGCCCGATTGCGCGTCCGGGCTCAGCCAGACGTCGAACGTCCCCGGCTCCACCGTCGGCTTCAGGTCGGGTCCGAGGAACAACAGGTCCGTGAAGGTCAGCGGCAGGCTGACCTCGACCGATCCGCCGGCGGGCACGGTCACGCGCCGGAAGCCCTTCAGCAGGCGCGCCGGCTGGGTTATCGAGGCGACCCGGTCGCGAATGTAGAGCTGCACCACCTCCGACGCATCTCGCGCGCCGGCGTTGGTCAGGGTGACCGAGACCGCGATCTCGCCGTTCCACGCCATCGTGGGCGCAGAGAGCCGAACGGCTGAATACCGCACCGACGCATAGGTCAGGCCATGGCCGAACGGATAGAGGGCGGTGTTCGAGGTCTCGCGGAACTGGGCCTTGAAGCCCTCGTTGCGCGACGCCGCCGGCCGGCCCGTGGTCTTGTGGGCGTAGTAATACGGCGACTGGCCGGAGAAGTGCGGGAAACTGACCGGCAGCCGGCCGGTGGGCGCGTGGTCGCCGAACAGCACGTCGGCGACGGCGTGCCCGGTCTCGGAACCGAGGAACCAGGTGGCCAGGATCGCCGGCGCGTCCTTGACCGCCCCGGCCAGTTCCATGGCCCGGCCGTGACGCAGCAGCACCACGACGGGCTTGCCGGTCGCCGCGACGGCCTCGGCCAGCGCCAGTTGCGGCTCGGGGATCCC
>DASRXE010000240.1:0-5252 GCA_035654315.1 Brevundimonas sp. | reverse complement strand
GGCCGCTGGCGCAGCACCCACTGACGATTGACGCGGGCCATGAGGATCTCCTTCGCTGACGCCGCCGCCCTGTGGGCCGCCGGGCGCAGGTTTTCTTTCAGGACGGGCATCATGACCAGGGCGCGCCGCCTGTCCAGCGCGCGGCGAAGAAAAAGGCGGGCCGCTGAACGGCCCGCCTGAAGTGGCATCATCGAGAATGAGGCGCGGAGGCGACAGACTGGTTTTCACCAGTCTCAAGTCGGGGGGGCGTCGCCGCCTCCGCAGACCGATAACGGAGCCGCCGCCCCACGGTTCCACCGGTTCCAAACTTTTTTCGCGCGCCGGGGGAACGTCGGAACGGCCGCGCTGGCCGGGGCGTTCAGACCGTGTAGCGCAATCGCCGTCGGAGGCCCGCCATGACCCACCAATCCCCCCACGACAAGGCCGCCGACGCGGTCCACGAAGGCCGGCCCGTCGAGGCGCAATATGTGCGCGGCGGACGAGGCGGCGTCCGCATCCTGACCCTGCTGCTGGTCTCCCTGGCGGCCGTCGCCATTCTGCTGCTCGGCATGTGGTTCGTCAGCCAGGGCGGCTTCTCGAAGACCAACGCCAACGACGGCGACCAGGCCGTCGACGCCGCGGCCTTCCGGACCGATGCGGTCGAAATCCCCGCCGCCGACGCGCCGACGACCGCCACCGGCCAGCCCACCTCGCCGCCGACCGGCGAGGCCCCGAACGTCAATGCTCCGGTCGTCACCGCTGAACCGGCGCCCGCCGCCCCCTGAATCTGCACCGCCCATGCAAAAAGCCCCGGTCCTGCGACCGGGGCTTTTCATTTTCGGGGCGTGGTTCAGGCCGCTTCGCGCTGCCGCGACGGATGGAAGAACAGCGCCTGGCTGATCGCCGCCTTCACCGTCTCGGGCTGGAACGGCTTGGTGATCAGGAAGGTCGGCTCGGGCCGTTCGCCGGTCAGCAGCCGCTCGGGGAAGGCGGTGATGAAGATCACCGGCACGTCGATCCGCTTGAGGATGTCCTTGACCGCGTCGATGCCCGACGAGCCGTCGGCCAGCTGGATGTCGGCCAGCACCAGGCCCGGACGGTGGCGGGCGACGGCGTCGACCGCCTCGTCATGGGTGGTGGCGGTGCCGGTGACGTGGTGCCCCAGTTCCTTCACCAGGCTCTCGATGTCGGCCGAGATGATCGCCTCGTCCTCGATGATCAGCACGTCGGTGGCCAGTTCCGCATCGATGTCGGACTGGGCCTCGGCGATCAGCCGTTCCACGTCCAGGGCGTCGGCGTCGAGGATCTGCGCCGCCTCGGACGGCGTGAAGCCCTCCAGCGCGGTCAGCAGGAAGGCCTGGCGCGAGCGCGGGGCGATCTGCATCAGACGGCGCGAGGGATCGTCGCGGCCGCCTTCCATGCCGCTCTTGTCCTCAAGCTGGGCGCCGGTCGAGGCCCAGATGGCGTGGAACACATGATACAGGGCGACGCGGGGCGTCATTTCCGGCGGCAGCTGGCGCTCGCCCGCGGCCAGCGCCTCAAGGGCGACACGGACATAGTTGTCCCCGGTGGTCTGGTCTCCGGTCAGCGCACGGGCGTAGCGGCGCACATAGGGCAGATGCGGCGCGAGACGGGCCAGAAGGCTCATGTAATATTCCCCGACAAAAGCGGTCCCTGAGATTGGGACCTCGGCATTCCCCGTCAACGTATCAAATCGGCCACGGTTCCCGCCATGCGGTGAAAGCTTGAGCATTAATCCGACGTAACCTAGGAACTCTCCCCGGGCGCTGGCGTTTTCGGCAATCGCAGCAACAGCGTCAGGGTGGCGGCCGTTCATTCAATGACAGATAATTCGAACCCTTCCCGCAAGGCGGCGCCCCCGGGCGGCCCCGCTCTCGAGGAAGCGCGCCTTCGTCAGCAGGCGATCGGGGTCAAGCTCCGGCATATGTTCGACGAGGTCGTGAACGAGCCGGTCCCGGACGAGTTCCTGGACATCCTCCGCCGGGCCGATGACCGCTCGTCGGGCGGGAGCGGCGCATGAGCGGCGCTTCGACTCCGCCGCCCAAGCCGCCCTCCGCCGACGACAACGCCTTCAAGAGGGAACTGGTCGCGCTGATCCCGCACCTGCGTGCGTTCGCGCGCACCCTGACCGGCGACCCCACGGCGGCCGACGATCTGGCGCAGGACGCCATGATGAAGGCGTGGGACGCCCGCGCCAGCTATCAGATGGGCACCAACATGAAGGCCTGGACCTTCATGATCCTGCGCAACCAGTTCTATTCGGAGAAGCGCCGCTCGTGGCGCCAGTCGCAGCTGGACCAGGAGGCGGCCGAGCGCACCCTCGTCGCGGTTGACGACCCCGAGTCCCCCGTCGCCCTCGACGAATTGCGGCTGGCCCTCGCCACCCTGCCGGAAGAACAGCGCGAGGCGCTGATCCTCGTCGGCGCCGGCGGCTTCGCCTATGAGGAGGCGGCCGAGATCTGCCAGTGCGCCGTCGGCACCGTGAAAAGCCGCGTGTCCCGCGCCCGCAAGGCGCTGCAGGCGACGCTCGAGCGGGGCGGCTACGCCCGCGACGGCCGCGCCGCCGGCGATGCGATGCGTTCGATCCTTGCCGATGCCGACCGTCTGAGCAGCGTCCGGGGCTGAGGTGGTCCGCCTCGGGCGAGCGCTCGGTCGGGGTCTGGCCCCGCCGCAGTTCCAGGGCATCCGGTTTCGCCTGGGGGCGGCGCTCGCCCTCGCGCTGCTGCCGATCCTCGCCCTCGGGGCCTTCCAGGCCGACGCCCAGTTCCGGGTCCAGGACCTGCAGCGCCGCGACGACCTGCAACTGGCCGCCGAGCGGACGGCCGCCAACGTCAAGGGCCGGCTGGACAGCACCACCGTCCTGCTCCAGGCGCTGCGGCCCGAGGCGCTCGAGCTGTTCTGCCAGCCCCGGCTGACGGCCCTCGTCCAGCGGATTGAGGATCTGGACGGTCTGGCGCGCCTGACGCCCACCGGCGAAACCGTCTGCGCCTCCCGGCGTCTCACCGACGCCGCGCCCGCCTGGTTGGCGCAGGCGCGCGCCTCGCTGTGGTTCCAGCGGCTGCGCAGCGGCGAGGACACCGTCCTCGCCCGCGCGCCGGTGGAGGCCGGGGAGGAGCCGGGCCTGATCGTGGCCATCCGCCTCGAACGCCCGCTCGGGGCCTTCGACGGGGTCATGGTCGCGGTCATTCCCCTCGCCGCGCTTCAGCCTGACGTCGCCGATCGGGCCTTGCCGGAAGGCTCGCAGGCGGCGCTGACCGACGGCGAGGGCCGCATCCTGACCGCCACCGACCTCGACGCCTTCGCCCTGTCGGAGGGGCGCAGCATCGCCGGCTGGGTCGAGCGGGCCCGCCGCGACGCCTCGGCGATCTTCGAGGCCGATGACGCCCAGGGCCGCCACCGCGTCTACGCCGGCGCCGCGCTCGCCGGCCGGGACGTCTACGCCCTGCTGTCCGCCCCCGCCCCCGGACTGCTGTCGTGGGCGCGCCTGAACCCGGTCGGCGCCCTGCTGGTGCCCCTGCTGGCCTGGCTGATCGCCTTCGTGGCGGTGATGTGGGTGTCCGAGCGGATCGTGGTCCGCTGGCTGGTCTATCTCGAGCGGGTGGCCGCCATCTATGCCCGCGGCCGCTTCTCGGTGCGCCCGGTCCAGGCCATGAACGCCCCGGCCGAGATACGCGTCCTGGCCCGCACGCTCGACGATCTGGCCGACACCATCACCACCCGCGACAACGACCTGAACGCCTCACTCGAGGAGAAGGACGCGCTGATGCGCGAAATCCATCACCGGGTGAAGAACAACCTGCAGATCATCTCATCCCTGCTGTCGATGCAGCAGCGCGCCCTTTCGGATCCGCAGGCCAAGGCCGCCGTCGGCGATACCCGCCAGCGCATCTCGGCGCTGGCCCTGATCTACCGCACCCTCTACCAGAGCGCCGACCTGCGCTACGCCGACGCCCGCATCTTCCTGACCGAACTGGTCGGCCAGCTGGTCGCCAGCGAAGCCGGCCGCGGACCAGTGGTGACCTCGTCGGTCGAGGCCGACTCGCTCGTCGTCGACCCGGACAAGCTGGCCCCCCTCGCCCTGTGGCTGGTCGAGGCCGTCACCAATGCCCAGAAGCACGCCTTCACCGGCCGCGGCGGGGCGCTCAAGGTGCGTTTCCGCGTTGAGGGCGAAACCAGCGTGCTGGAAGTCGAGGACGACGGGCCCGGGGTCGGCGAGACGATCCGCGCCGGCGTCGGCCGCACCCTGATGGGCGCCTTCGCCAAGCAGCTGCGCGGCGAGGTGGAGATGGTTCCGGCTCCGGGCGGCGGGACCATCGCCCGCATGACCTTCGCCACACCCGAAGCGGTGACGCCGATCGATCCGGCCGATCTTGGAACCCGGCCGCCCCCGCGACGTTCCTGATGCGTACGCCGCCTCCCCGGCGCCAGGAGATCGCACCATGCGGAAAATTTTCGTTCTGTTCGCCGCCGCCGCCGCCCTCACCACCGCCGCCTGCAACACCATTTCCGGTGTCGGCCAGGACGCCTCGGCCGCAGGCGACGCCGTGACCGACGCGGCGGAAGACGCGAAGACCTGAGTTCAGTTCCCGGCCGCGGTTCTCCCCCGATACGCGTCCGGTCGAAGAAGGCCCGCCTGGCTTTTCGCCGGCGGGCCTTTGCCTGTCCGGCCCCCGGCGACGTCCGGGCCCCGCCTGTGGTAGCAGTCGGCGTCGCTCCCAGCCGGACAAGATGACATGACCGATGTGAAAGGCCGCGAGGCCGGCCTCGAACTGTTACGCCAGCACGCCTTGATCGCGGGCGAGCCGACCACCTCGGCCAGCCGCATCGCCGTCGACGACCCGGCGACGGGCGAGATTTTCGGCCACGTCCCCGACCTCGGCGCGGCCGAGACCGAACGCGCCATCCAGGCCGCGCACGCCGCCTTCTCCGCCTGGTCCCGCTCCGATCCCCACCAGCGCGCGGCCTTCCTGAGGGACTGGGCCCGGCTGATCGACGATAACGCCGAGGGGCTCGGGGCCCTGATGGCGCTCGAGAATGGCAAGCCGTTCGAGGAGGCGAAGGGCGAGGTCGCCTACGCCAACAGCTTCATCAAATGGTTCGCCGGGGAGGCCGAACGCCTGTTGGGCGAAACCCAGGATTCGCCGTCGGGCCACGTCATCCTGACCTTCCGCGAGGCGGTCGGGCCGTGCGCCTTCATCACTCCGTGGAATTTCCCGGCCGCGATGCTGACCCGCAAGCTGGGCCCGGCCCTC
>DASRXE010000239.1:0-4179 GCA_035654315.1 Brevundimonas sp. | reverse complement strand
TTCTCGATCGAGCAGATGATGATGCAGTTGTCCGCCTTGTCGCGGACGACCTCCATCTCGTATTCTTTCCAGCCCAGCACCGATTCCTCGATCAGCACCTCGGTGGTCGGCGACAGGTCGAGGCCGCGTTCGACGATCTCGCGGAATTCCTCGACATTGTAGGCGATGCCCCCACCGGTGCCGGCCAGGGTGAAGCTGGGCCGGATGATCGCCGGCAGGCCCACAAACTCCAGCGCGTCGTCGGCCTCGTCGATATGATGCACGGCCTTGGAGCGCGGGCTTTCGAGACCCAGCTTGTCCATGGCGTCACGGAATTTCTGGCGGTCCTCGGCCTTGTCGATGACGTCGGCGCGGGCTCCGATCATCTCCACGCCCCACTTCTTCAGCGCGCCGCTCGCATCCAGCGCCAGGGCCGTGTTCAGCGCCGTCTGCCCGCCCATGGTCGGCAGCAGGGCGTCGGGCCGCTCCTTCGCGATGATCTTCTCGACCATCTCCGGCGTGATCGGCTCGATATAGGTGGCGTCGGCCACCTCGGGGTCGGTCATGATGGTGGCCGGATTGGAATTGACCAGGACGACCCTATATCCTTCGGCCTTCAGCGCCTTGCACGCCTGGACGCCGGAATAGTCGAACTCGCACGCCTGTCCGATCACAATGGGCCCCGCCCCGATGATCAGTACAGATTCGATATCCGTGCGCTTGGGCATTGTTTCTACAAGACTTTCAGTTCGTCACGACCGCGCACTCCCAGCCGTCGTAGTCCAGCTGGAAGGCCGCGGCCCAGGATTGCATCATGGAAGAGACGGGCGAGAACGAAGGTTCATCCACCGCCATCGTGGTTTCGAGGATGGTGCAGTCGTCCTGACCCCGCGTCAGGAACCCAGCCCGCCGCGCCACCTCGTTCAGGTCGTCGTGGGCGCCGTCCCCATAGAAGTAGAACAGCGTGTGGCGGGGCGTGACGCCGCTGTCGCCATGCTCCGCCAGGGTCGCCCGGATCATGGCGTCGCGCTCTTCGTGAGGGACCTCATCTTCAAGCACGGGCGGTCACGCTCCTTGCGCGCGCAAGCCCGCCAGCGGCGGTGACGCCGCGCGGGCCGGTCGGTTGTCGGTTAAGCGGCCCGTCTAAAGAGGGGCGGGCCGGGGAGCAAGCGGTTATCCGTGCGACCGCGCGTCGATCCAGTCGGGCAGGGCGGCGATGCTGTCCAGAAGGCCGTAGCGCGGCCCGGCCTCCGGCGCATCGGCCAGTTCGTGCGCCCAGGTGACGACGTAGGGAATGTGGACGGCGAAGGCGCCCGCCTCCAGCGCCGGCAGCACGTCCGACTTCATCGAGTTTCCGGCCATCACGGCCTCGGCCGCGCCCGTCCCATGGCGCGCGAAGACGCGTTCGTAGGTGGTCCGGTCCTTCTCCGAGACGATCTCGACAGCCGCGAACAGCTCGCCCAGCCCCGACGCCGCCAGCTTGCGTTCCTGATCCAGCAGGTCGCCCTTGGTGATGAGGACGAGACGGTAGCGTTCCGACAGTCGCGCCAGCGCCTCGTCGACGCCGGGCAGGGTCTCGACGGGATGGGCCAGCATCTCGCGGCCGGCCGCGAGAATCTCGCGGATTGCGCCGGAAGGCGGATCGCCGTCGCACATCTCCATCGCGGTTTCGATCATCGACAGGGTGAAGCCCTTTACGCCGTAGCCGTAGAGCCGGAGATTGCGCCGCTCGATCTCGGCCAGCCGCGCCTCGATGGTTGCATTGTCGTGGTCCGTAAGCAGGTCGAGAAACCGCGCCTGCGTCAGCCGGAAGATGGTCTCGTTGTGCCAGAGCGTGTCGTCGGCATCGAGGCCGACCGTGGTGATAGTCATGAGCGGATCCGGTGACGGCCGCTTCCTCTGGCCCGCGCGGGCGCTCCGGTCAACGCACCGTTCCGCGCCGTGGGGCGATGACGCTTAACCACGTTCGTCAGCGATCTGTTTTCACGTCGTGGCGTCTCCTTCAGGCGGGGAGGCCTTTGTCAGACCGGCTGGAGCAAACGGTCATGAGGAACGACCCCGGATGTCCGGCCCGCATTGGTGGCGCGCCGGACCTGAAATCGCCGGACGACGGCCTGTCCCGCGGGATCTCGCGCCTCGGCGAGCGACGGTCCTACGCCGCCCCCTATGAAAGCCTGACCTTCACCGTGTTCACGCGCGCCCGGCGCGAGCTGGTCGTCACCCTGGCGGCGCAGCCGGTGTTCGATCTTGAGCGCTCGATACCGGTCGCGCGCCGCATTCGCCGGAGCGTGCGCCATCGGGGCGGCGAGAGCGCATTGACCGGTCTCGTTCGGCGCACGCTGGAACCCCGCGATCTGCAGCGCATCGACATCGATACGCTCAGGAACGGGCTCGACCTCCTGCGGCCCGGAGAGAACGACAGCGGCGTGGTTCCCGTCTTCTGGCGCACGATCGCGTCAAGCGGCGGACGGTTCGACCTGCTCTGCGCGGAGATGCGGCACGAACCCGCGCCCGGCAAACTGCTCGTCGAGGTCATGGGCGGGATCGAGCAGGCGCCGCCCGAGGCGATCCACGAAGCCATCGCCCATTTCGGCGCCCGATCGCTGGGCCTGGTCCTTCACATCGCCCCGGACCCGGGCGCGGCGCGGCGTCTTGCGCAGGTTCCGGCCGAGTGCCTTGTCATCGACTTCGCCGGCGTCGAGCACGAGCACGCACGCGACTGGCAGGGCGCCGCCCATCTGATCGGGACGGCGCGCCAGGCCTGCCCGCAGGTGATGTTGCTCAACCTGCGCCCGGACCGGGGGCTGGCGGCGCAGGCTGCGGGAGCCACCCACGCCGTGTTCGCGGGCATGGACGCAGTCATCGTCTGAGGGCGGTTGACGTCGAGGCGGGCCGCAGGTCTTGATCGGTTATGCAGGCCACGCTTCCCGCCCGGCTCTATGGTTGTCCCGAGGCCTGGGCGCGGGAACGGACGAGGGTGTTCGGCGGGACCTGGCTGTTCCTGGGGCATGAGGCCGAAGCGGCGTCGCCCGGAGACTGGATCGCGAACGACGTGGCCGGGCATCGGCTGATGGTCGTCCGGGGTGGGGATGGGACGCTGCGGGCGTTCCACAACGTCTGCCGTCACCGCGCCGGGCCGCTGGTGCAAGGGGCGAGCGGGCATTGCGGCGGCGAACTGGTCTGCGCCTATCACGGCTGGCGCTATGCGCTGGACGGGCGGCTGCGGGCCGCCACCGGCTTCGGGGCGGCCGGGGGGTTCGATCCGCGCAGGTTCGGTCTGTTGGCAGTGAGGCTCGAAACCTGGCGCGGGCTCCTGTTTGTCAACCTCGACGAGGCGGCGCCGCCGCTCGCCGATCATGTCGCTCCGCTGGAAGCCTTGCTGGGGGAACGGGGTCTGGAGATCGCGGCGCCGGCGCTGCGCCGCGCCCACGACCTCGCCTGCGACTGGAAGGTCTATGCCGAGAACTATCTGGAGGGCTACCACATCGGCTCGGTCCATCCGGTGCTGGCCGGCGAACTGGGCGCGGCCCAATATCAGGTCAGGGTCGAGGGCGACCTGGTCGTGCAGGAAGCCGTCGGCGTCAACGACGGTCCGCAGGCGGGGGTGTGGGGCTGGCTGTGGCCAAACCTCGGGATCAACGTCTATCGCGACGGCGCGATGATCGAGCGGATGACGCCGGTGGGACCGGGAAGGACGCGGCTCGACTACCTGTTCCTGAACGACGGCGGAGAGGCGGCTCTCGGGGAGGCGCTGGAGGCGTCGGACCGCCTGACCGCGGAGGACGCCCGCATCTGCGAGGCGGTGCAGGCCAACCTTTCGGCCGGCGCCTATGATACGGGCGTGCTCAGCGCCCGGCATGAAGCCGCCGTGGCTTGGTTCCAGTCCCGTCTCGCCGAGGTTCACGCATGAGCGACGCACCGCATCCGATCCCGCTGGTCGAGGAGCCGCTGTCGGACCGGCACAAGCTGGGCTGGGGACTGGCGGCCCTGGTTGTCGCCGGCAACATGATCGGCTCGGGCGTCTATTTGCTGCCCGTCAGTCTGGCGCCGGTGGGAAGCTCCAGTCTGATCGGCTGGCTGGTGGCCGGGGGTGGGGCGGTGACGCTGGCGCTGGTGTTCGGGGCGCTGGGCCGGCTGCAGCCGGACGCCGACGGGCTGCCGGGCTTCGCCGAGCGCGGGCTGGGGCGGTTCTTCGGGTTT
>DASRXE010000238.1:0-9587 GCA_035654315.1 Brevundimonas sp. | reverse complement strand
ATGACAGCCGACCTTTCGATCCCCCGCCACGACTGGACTTTCGACGAGGTCGAGGCGCTGTTCGCCCGCCCCTTCATGGACCTCGTGTTCGAGGCCGCGACCGTGCACAGGCGCTGGTTCGATCCGTCGGAGGTGCAGAAGAGCCAGCTGCTGTCGATCAAGACCGGCGGCTGCGCCGAGAACTGCGGCTACTGTTCGCAGTCCGCCAGTTTCCAGACCGGTCTGAAGGCCGAGAAACTGATGGACGCTCAGGCCGTGCTTGCAGAGGCCATGGCGGCGAAGACCGGCGGGGCCAGCCGGTTCTGCATGGGCGCTGCGTGGCGCGAACTGAAGGACCGCGACCCCCCGAAGCTGGCGACGATGATCGCGGGGGTGAAGGCGCTGGGGCTGGAGACCTGCGCCACGCTGGGCATGCTGACCGCCGAGCAGGCGCGGCAGCTGAAGGCGGCGGGGCTGGATTATTATAACCACAATCTTGATACGGGGCCGGAGTACTATGCGGAGGTGGTGACGACGCGGACGTTTCAGGACCGGCTGGAGACGCTGGCCCATGTGCGCGAGGCGGGGATGAGCACCTGCTGCGGGGGCATCGTGGGGATGGGCGAGAGCCGGCGGGACCGGGCGGGGCTGCTGCACGCGCTCGCCACGCTGCCGGAGCATCCTGACAGCCTGCCGGTCAATGCGCTGGTGCCGGTCACGGGCACGCCGCTGGGCGAGCGTGTGAAGCGGGAGGGCGAGATCGATCCGATCGAATTCGTCCGCACGGTTGCCGTGGCGCGGCTGGTCTGTCCGAAGGCCATGGTGCGGCTGTCGGCCGGGCGCGAGACCATGAGCGCGGAGATGCAGGCGCTGTGCTTCCTGGCCGGCGCCAATTCCATCTTCGTCGGCGGCAAGCTGCTGACCATGCCGAACCCGGAACAGGACGAGGACGCGGCGCTGTTCGCCCTGCTCGACCTGAAGCCGATGGAGCCGAAGGCCGTTGAGGCGGCGGCGTAACCGCGCCTTAAGCGCCGCCCGCTAGACGTCGGGCATGGATCGTCGCGCTCTTCTCGGCCTCGCCGCCGTCACCGCCTCAGCCGCCGCGCCCGCCCGCGCGTCCAGCGACAAGAGCGCGCCGCAAGCCAGCTATCTGCGCCTGCCGACCATCACGGCCAACGTCCGCCGCCACGGCGGGGGCCGCGGGGTGATGACAGTCGAGACCGGGGTGGACACCCCCGACGCGGCCCTGCGTGCGCGTGTGGCGCAATCCCAGCCGCGCCTGCGGGCCGCCTACGCCGCCGTAGTCCAGCAGGCCGCCACCGCCCTGTTGCCGGGCTCGCCGCCGGACGTGGAGCGTCTCGTCGCCCAACTGCAGGCCGCCACCGACCGGACTGTGGGCCGGACCGGCGCGCGCTTGCTCATCGGCACGGTGATGGTGGTCTGAGGCCCGGCGAACCAGGACATTTCGACCGTTACATGCACGACAACGCGGCCCGGGACATGCGCGACAGGCAGGACAATCGTGACAACCACCGGGCCCGTCGCGGTGGGGACTTGGCCGAGCGGGGCCACGCGCCTACCTAGGCGGACCGATCCGACCGAAAGCCGCCGATGACCGTTCAAGACTCCCTTCCCGCCAACGCCATCGAGGTGCGGGGGCTGGAGAAGACCTACGCCGGGTCGAAGAAGGCGCCGCCCAAGACGGCCCTGCGCGGCGTCGACCTGGTTATTCCGCGCGGCTCGATGTTCGGTCTGCTGGGTCCCAACGGCGCCGGCAAGTCGACGCTGATCAACATCCTCGCCGGCGTGGTCAACAAGACCGGCGGCTCGGCGGCGATCTGGGGTCGGGACATCGACAGACAGCCGCGCGACGCCCGCGCCGCCCTCGGCGTGGTGCCGCAGGAGATCGTGGCCGACGTCTTCTTCACCCCGCGCGAGGCGCTGGAGGTCCAGGCCGGCTTCTATGGCGTCCCGGCCAACGAGCGGCGCTCCGACGAGTTGCTGGCGGCCCTCGGCCTCAGCGACAAGGCCCACGCCTATGTCCGCGCCCTGTCCGGCGGCATGAAGCGCCGGCTGATGGTGGCCAAGGCGCTGGTGCATAATCCGCCGATCCTGATCCTCGACGAGCCGACCGCCGGCGTCGATGTCGAGCTTCGTCGCCAGCTGTGGGAGTACGTCCGGCGCATCAACGCCGAGGGCGTCACCATCCTGTTGACCACCCACTATCTCGAGGAGGCGCAGGAGCTCTGCGACACCATCGCCATCATGAACCGCGGCGAGGTGGTGGCCTGCGAGCCGACGCCGCAGCTGCTTCGCCGGCTGGACACCCGACACGTGGTGGTCAGCCCTGACGGCGAGCTGGCCGGACCGCCGACGCTGAAAGGCTTCGAGGTCACGCCCCGGCCAACCGGCGCCTTCGCGGTCAGCTACAAGAAGGGCCAGTCGTCGGTGGAGCAGGTTCTGGCCGCTGTACGCGCGGCCGGCGTGACCATCGCCGACATCTCGACCGAGGATCCGGATCTTGAGGACGTTTTCCTGGCCCTGACCTATGGCGACGCCAGCCAGGTCAGTCCGACACGGGACTGACGATTCCGACCGGTCGTCGTGATGTCAACCTTCCTTGACATCACCGATCGGGATGTCTAGTTTCCTTGTCATTGTGAACAGTGTCCTTGACGGAGAACCCTGATGCCCCGCACGCGTCTGATCGGCTGGACCGCCTTCGGCTTCTGCCTTCTCGGCTACGGGGCCTTCACGGCCATCTTCGTCCTGAACAGGATGGGTCATTTCGATACGCGCGAGCTGCTGATCTACGGCGGGCCGGCGGCGATCGTCGGCGAGATCGGCCTGTGGGTGGCCGCGGGCTGCCTCGGCTGGACGCTGTTCAAGCGGCGCAAGGCGCTGTTCGACCGGATGTTCGGACGCAAGTCGCCGGATGTTTGACGCCCGGGGCCGGTCCGCCTAGGGAAATCCCGACGCGTCCTCCCAGCCCAAGGTCGATCATGCCGCCCCGCCATCCCGATTCGATCATCCCGCCTTCGGAAGAGGTGGTGGTCTCGACCAAGCGCGTGGCCTGCGACGGCGGCGGCGGCGCCCTGGGCCACCCGCTAGTCTATATGGACATGGGCGAGGATGACTTCGTCGAGTGCGGCTATTGCGACCGCCGTTTCGTGCTGTCGGGCAAGCCCAGGGCCGAGAGCGAATATTTCAGCCCCGCCGCCCGGCCGCCCGAGGCGCACTGAGGCGAAAGGCTGACCGGACGCCATGGCCTCCGCCGAGACCCCCGCCGAAATCTTCAAGCGCGCGCTGGCCCACGCCGCGCGGGCGCTGGCGGAGCAGTCGGAGCTGGAGGTGATGTTCGGCACGGACGGGCCGAAGCTCTCCGACGGCGTCCTGACCCTGCCGCATCCGCCGCGTGATCCGGCCGGGCCGGAGAGCGCCGCCCTGCGCGGCCAGGCCGACCGGCTGGCGCTGCGGCTGGCCAACCACGACGAGGTCCTGCACGCCCGGCTGCGGCCCGCGGATACGCAGGCCGCGGACGTCTTTGAGGCGGTCGAACAGGCGCGGGTCGAGGCGGTCGGATCGCAGTCGCTGGCCGGGGTTCGCGCCAATCTGAGTGCGGCTCTATTGACCCGGCTGGAGAAGACCGGCGCGCTGCGGGTCACGGAGGCGGACCGGGTCCCGGCGGCCGAAGCCGTCGCCCTGCTGGTGCGCGAACGGCTGACGGGGCAGCGGGCGCCGGACGGCGCAGGGACCCTGCTGGATCTGGTCAGGGGCGAACTGGAATCGAAGGCCGGGGCGAAGCTCGACGCCCTGGTCGAGGTGGCCGACGACCAGAACACCTTCGCGGCGCGGCTCAAGGAGGTGCTGCGGGCGCTGGATCTCGATCCGGGCGACGTACGCGGCGACGACGCCTCGGACGACCAGGGAGACGAGCAGCCGGAGCCGCAGGAATCCGAGGCCGCTGACGACCAGGACGAGGAAGACGACGCCGGCGGCGGCGAGGGCCAGTCGATGGACGGCTCGAGCGACGACCAGACCGCCGGCGAGGAGCGCGACGCCCGCCCTGACGGCGCCCCCGCCGACCCGGACGGCGACGCCTCGGACGAGGGTCCGGAGATCAACGAGGGGGCCCTGCCGAACCGGCAGGAGGTCGGCGACGACGGCCGGCCGATCGCCGCCTATCGTATCTTCACCACCGCCCATGACGAGATCATCGACGCGGCCGATCTGTGCGACCCCCATGAGCTGGAGCGGCTGAGGACGCTGCTGGACCAGCAGCTGACGGCGCTGTCGTCGGTGGTCGCGCGGCTCGCCAACAAGCTGCAGCGCCGCCTGATGGCGCAGCAGAACCGCAGCTGGATCTATGATCTCGAGGAAGGGGTTCTGGACACGGCCCGGCTGACGCGGGTGATCACAGACCCCACATCGCCGCTGAGCTTCAAGGCCGAGAGCGAGAGCCCGTTCCGCGACACGGTGGTGACCCTGCTGCTCGACAACTCGGGCTCGATGCGGGGACGGCCGATCATGGTCGCGGCGGTTTGCGCCGACATCCTGGCGCGAACGCTGGAGCGCTGCGGCGTCAAGGTCGAGATCCTCGGCTTCACCACCCGGGCGTGGAAGGGCGGTCAGGCGCGCGAGGCGTGGATCAGCGCCGGCAAGCCGGCCGGTCCGGGGCGGCTGAACGACCTGAGGCACATCGTCTACAAGTCGGCCGACGCGCCGTGGCGGCGGGCCAAGAAGAACCTCGGCCTGATGATGCGCGAGGGGCTGCTGAAGGAGAACATCGACGGCGAGGCCCTGACCTGGGCGCACGAGCGGCTGCTGGGCCGGCCCGAGGCGCGGCAGATCCTGATGGTCATTTCGGACGGCTCGCCGGTCGACGACTCGACCCAGTCGGCCAACGCCGCCCTGTATCTGGACAAGCACCTGCGCGAGGTGATCGAGGAGATCGAGACCCGCTCGCCGGTCGAGCTGATCGCCATCGGCATCGGACATGACGTGACGCGCTGGTATCGCCGGGCCGTCACCATCGTCGACGTCGAGCAACTGGGCGGGGTGATGATCGAGAAGCTGGCCGAGCTGTTCGACAGCGAACCCAAGGCGGCGCCGAAGCGGCGGCGGCGGGCGGCGTGAGACTTTCCGGCCTGATCGCAATCGCCGCGGCGTTGGCTCTGTCCGCCTGCGCCACCGCCGTTCCGGCGCCGGTCTGGACGGGCTCGAACGCCGGGTGGAGGGCCGCCGAGGCCGAGGTGCGGTCGATCGGCATGGGCATTCCGGGAGGCGCCATGCTGGCCCAGGGGGTGCGGTTCGCGGGCGGGGTCGAACTGGTGCTGGATCCGGAGTCGCCGCTGCACAGCCTGTCGGACCTGAAACTGGTCGACGGCGGCGATTTCGTCTCGGTCACCGACGCCGGCGATCTGGTGCGCGGGCGGCTGCGCCTCGACCCCGCCGGCCGGCTCGAGGGCGTGGATTCGCTGCGCTACCGGCGCCTGACTCTGACGGACGGGACGGTCATCACCGACAAGGCCGACGGCGACGCCGAGGGACTGTTTCTGGAACCGGACGGCGACCTCGCGGTGTCGTTCGAGCGCCGGCATCGGCTGTGGTCCTACGGCTCGCTGGACGCCCTGGTCAGCCGTCCCGTCCCGCTGGCCGCCCCCGAGGTGGACTTCCCGCTGAACGACGGCATGGAGGGCGTCTCAGCCGCGGCTGGCGGGTGGCGGGTGGCCGGCGAGTCCGGCGGCGTCTGGGATTGCGCGCCCCGGGGTTGCCGCCTTGTCGTCGCGCCGCCCTCCGAGCCCATTCCCGACAGCGACTACCGCATCACCAGCATGGATCGCGATCCCGGCGGCGACGGCTTCTGGGTGGTCGAACGGCGCTTCCGCCCGCCCGTCGATGTGCGAGGGCGTATCCGGCGGATGGCGGCGGACGGGACGCCGGGGTCTGTGCTGGTCGAGTTGAGCCTGCCCTCGACGGTCGATAATTTCGAGGGGATCGCAGCGGTGCGCCACGGCGACGGCGTGCGGCTCTACATCCTGTCCGACGACAACAACAACGCGGCCCAGCGGACGCTGCTGCTGGCCTTCGACGTCAGACGCGCTCGCTGATCTTGATGGCGGCGCGGCAGCCCGCCTTGATCACGGCGCTGAGCAGGCCGTAGCCCGGGGCCTCGCGGCTGCCGTGTCCGACGGCGTGGTCGTGGTGGGCCAGTTCCTCGTCGCGAAATTTCGTCAGCTCGGCGGCCAGTTCGGGATCGCGGTCCGCGAGCTCGGCGATCTGGTCGGCGTAGTGTTCCTCGATCACGCTCTCGACCGCCTCGGTGCAGGCGTGGGCGGCCTTCTCGCCGAGGAGAGCGGTGCCGGCGCCGAGGCCGAGCGCGGCGAGGCGCCAGACCGGAGTCATCAGCGTCGGCCGCACCCGCTCGGCGTTGAGCAGGGCGTCGAAGCGGGCCAGGTGAACCGCCTCCTGCCCCTGCATCTCGCCCATGTCAGCGGCGATGCCCTCCTTGCCAGCGCGACCCTGGAACACGGCCTTCTGGGCGCGGTAGATGTGGACGGCGGCGTATTCTCCGGCGTGATCAACGCGCAGGATTTCGGCGCGGCGACGCCGGCTGGCCCCGCGGCCGGGATGGGCCAGACGGACGGGACGGGCGGCGGGCTCAGACGCGGGGGGCACGGGCATCCTTGGGCCTCTTGGCGGCGAACAGGCTGAACACCGCAAGCGCGGCCGAGATCAGCGCGTTCCATCCTGCCATGCTGAGGCCGAGGAAGCGCCACGTCACCGCATCGCAGTAGACCGGCGCCTCGACCGGCGCCGTGCCCAGAGCCAGGGCGGCGAGGCCCTCAAGGCTGACGTCGCCATTGCCCATGCAGGCCGCCGGCAGCTCCCACCAGTCGTTCTCGCCGCCCAGGTGGAAGACGGCGGTGATGGCGCCGGTGGTGAAGACCACGGCCAGCAGGAAGGCGGCGATGCGCGGGGTGCCGCGGCTGCCGCGGCTGACCAGATGCCAGACGGTGGCCGTCAGGGCGATGGCGACGGCGCCCCAGTAGACCTCGCGCTGCTTGAGACAGAGGTTGCACGGCGCGAGGCCGCCGAACCGCTCGAACGCGTGCGCCGCGCCCAGCAACGCCAGCGAGGCGGCGAGAGCGAAGGCGGTCCACCACCGCGTCAGGAGTCGGTACAGGCCTCTCATCGGGGTTGTTCATAGCCGGGGCGAAGGCCGGCGTCGATGGAGGGTCGATGGTCAGGGGTTGGGGGTCGAGGGAAAAGGAATACCCAGCTCCAACGGCTGCTCTCGACCACGGGCCCGGTGGAGGCGGCCGTCCGCCCTCGACCCTCGACCCTCGACCCTCGACCCTCAGAGCAGCTTCACCGCCGCGACCGCGCCGACCAGCACCACGATGCCGATGATGGTCCACAGGGCCAGCCGCTTCTCGACCTGGGCCAGTACGGCGGGACCCCAGCGTTTCAGCACCCAGGCCTCGGCGAAGAAGCGTCCGCCCCGGGTGACGGCGCACAGGGCGACGAACAGGGCGAAGTTGAACTGGAAAATGCCCGAGGCGATGGTGATCAGCTTGAACGGGATGGGCGTGAGGCCCTTGACCAGGATGACCCAGGCGCCGTGCTGTTGGAACAGCGCCTTCGACGCCTCGAAGGTCTCGGCCTTGCCCAGCCATGACAGGATCATCATCCCGACGTCGGTCAGGAAATAGCCGATCGCGTAGCCCAGGACGCCGCCCAGCACCGAGGCCGCCGTGCAGACGAAGGCATAGAAATACGCCTTCTCGGGCCGCGCCAGGATCATCGGCGCCAGCATCACGTCTGGCGGGATCGGAAAGAACGAGCTTTCGGCGAAGGAAACCACCGCGAGGGCGGGCGTGGCGTGGCGGCTGCGGGCCAGAGAGAAGACCCAGTCGTAAAGCTTGCGAAGCAAATCCATTCCCCGGCGGCGACCCGAGGCCTCTAGCAGGCCGGGGCGCGGCGCGCACCTGCCGAAACAGGCCGTGAATCGCCGTCGCGGCCATCCGCCGCTATAGAGGCGGCCTCCGCCCTCCCCCGGAACGACCATGCGCTATCTGCACACCATGGTCCGCGTGTCGGACCTCGACGCCTCGCTGCGCTTCTACCGCGACCTGCTGGGTCTGGAGGAGGTGCGCCGCATGGACAACGAGGCCGGACGCTACACCCTGGTGTTCCTCGCCGCGCCGAAGGACCGGGCGCGCTCGGAGGCGGAACGGTCGCCGGAGGTCGAGCTGACCTACAACTGGGATCCGGAGACCTACGGGGGCGGGCGCAATTTCGGCCATCTGGCCTATCGGGTCGACGACGTCTACGCCGCCTGCCGCCGGCTGATGGACGGCGGGGTGGTCATCAACCGGCCGCCGCGCGACGGCAACATGGCCTTCGTCCGCTCGCCGGACGGCGTGTCGATCGAACTATTGCAGGAGGGCGATCCGCTGCCGCCCGCCGAGCCGTGGGCCTCCATGCCCAACACCGGGAGCTGGTAAGCTGAGAATCCTGACCCTCGCGTCGCTGGCGCTTCTTAGTCTTCCGGTTCTGGGCGCCTGCGCCTCGACCACCGAGACCCACCCCTCGCGCACCGCGACCGAACAGCTGCTGGTGGCCCGCGCCGCCGACCGCGCCGTTCAGGGCCTGAGCCTGCCGATCCCGAGGGGCACCCGGGTCTTCGTCGACGACGCCTATTTCCGCGCCGAGAACGCACCGTATGCGATCAGCGCCATCCGTTCGGCCCTGTCGGAGGCGGGCTATGCGCTGGCCTCGTCGAAGTCCGAGGCGGAGGCTGTGCTGGAGCTGCGCGCCGGAGCCCTGTCGCTGGAGCAGATGCGACGGGTGTTCGGGGTGCCGGAGATGCGCATCCCCATCAACGACAGCTTCAACGTCGTCTCCGTTCCGGAGCTGTCGGTCTACAGCCGCCGCGACCGGGTCGGCGTGGCCGAGTTCTCGGGTTTCCTCTACGAGCCGAAGACTGGCGCTCCGCTCGGCGCCATCATGCCGATGACCGGCCAGTTCCGCCTGCGCAGCCACAAGCTGCTGATGATCGTGGCCTGGGGCCAGCAGAGCATCGACCCGGGCGAGCGCGATCCGGGCGACAGCTGGCGGGAGTTCTAGGGACGCCCTGACACCTGGCGGCTTGCGCGTCGACCCGGGACCGGTGAAGGTCCCGCCCTCAGTTTCGGAGGGTTTTCCATGCGTCGTCTGCTCGTCTCCACCGTCTGCGCCGTCACCGTGCTGGCGGGCGGGCCTGTCGCGGTTCTGGCGCAGGAGGCCGGAGCCCCGGCGGCGGCCGCCCAGAGCGAGGATGCGCGGCTGGCGGCCTTTTTCGAACAGGCCTTCCAGGAGCGGATCGCACTGTCGCCGCAGACCATGACGGCGCTGGGCATCAAGCGCGACTACGGCAAGCTCGACGAGGTGACGGATGCGGCGGCGGAAAGGGGGCTGGCGCTGGCCGAGCGGCAGCTGGCGCAGCTGAACGACCAGTTCAATCCGCAGGCGCTGAGCGACGAAAGCCGCATGTCGTGGCGGCTGTTCGAATACGGCGTCGAGCAGGCGCGGCTGGCCAACCGCTGGCGCGACTGGGGCTACCA
>DASRXE010000237.1:0-8662 GCA_035654315.1 Brevundimonas sp. | reverse complement strand
AGGTGCCTGCTGGGGCGGCAGGCGAGCTGGCCCGAGGGGCGGATGTCGGCGCTGGCGGGATTCCTGGAGCCGGGCGAGACCATCGAGGAGGCCTGCGCGCGGGAGATCGAGGAGGAGGCCGGGTTGACGGTGACGGCGGTGCGCTATCACTCCAGCCAGCCGTGGCCGTTTCCGTCCCAGTTGATGATCGGGCTGGTCTGCGAGGTCGATTCGGAGGACGCCCGGCCGGACCAGACAGAGCTGGAGGCGGTGGCCTGGCTGACGAAATCCGAAGCGGCCGCCGTGCTCGCGGGAACCCACCCGGCGATCAAGGCGCCGGCGCGTATCGCCATCGCGAGGACGCTGCTGCAGGCTTGGGTCGATGGGTTCGAGGTCTAGGCCAAGGCCCGAGCCGCTTCCAGGTCGGCGGGGCTGTCCACCGACAGCGGGGCCTCGTCGATGACAGCGGCCCAGATCTGGAGCCCCATTTCGAGGGCGCGCAGCTGTTCCAGCTTTTCGCGGCGCTCCAGCGGCGAGGGCGGAGCGGCGCAGAAGCGTTCGAGGGCGGCGCGGCGGTAGCCGTAGAGGCCGATGTGGCGCCAGACGGGGGCGTCGCCGTACAGGGTCGACCGCGTGAAATAGAGGGCGCGGCCGTGGCGGGAGTCCTGCGGCAGGGCCAGCACCGCCTTGACCACGTCCGGGTTGGTCCGGTCGGAGGGGTCGGCCTCGGGGGCGACGAGGGTGGCGATGTCGCAGGCCGGCTGGGCGGCCAGCAGGTTGGCGCAGGCGAGGGCGAGGCCGGGGTCGGCGAAGGGCATGTCGCCCTGCAGGTTGATGACGGCGTCGTGGCGGCCGTCGGCGTCGAGGGCGTCGAGGGCGGCGCGGATGCGGTCCGAGCCGGACGGCAGGTCCGGGTCGGTGAGGACGGCGCGGCCGCCCGCCGCCTCCACCGCCTCGACGATCTCGGGGTCGCCGGCGGCGACGGCGACAGGCAGGCCGGAGGCGGCCGCCTGGCGCCAGGCGCGCACGATCATCGGCTGGCCGCCGATGTCGGCCAGCGGCTTGCCGGGCAGGCGGGTCGCGGCCATGCGCGCCGGGATCAGAACGAGCGGGTTCATCGTTTTCCTGCCTGCGACGCCCCGACGCCGCCATGGACGCCCGGGGCCGGTTGCGAAGGCCGCGCTAGCGTGTAAGAGACGCGCACGCAAGAATTCGCCCGCCGCCCCTCGCGGCCGGGCCTCAGGAACGGGATGCGACGACGCGCATGAGCGGCGATCTGAAGTGGAACAAGATTATGGGCGCCGCCCTGGCGACGGGCTTCGTCATCCTCGTGGCGCAGCAGGTCACGGGATTCGTCTACCACACCGAAGCCCCTGAAAAGATGGGCTATTTCGTCGATGCGCCGGAAGAGGCCGCCGGCGGGGCCGCCGAGGCCGTGCTGCCGCCCGACTGGGGCACGGTGCTGCCGGCCGCCGACCTGGCCGCCGGCGAGGCCGCCTTCGCGCGCTGCCAGGCCTGCCATACGTATAACGCCGGCGGGACCAACGGCACCGGGCCCAACCTGTACGGCGTGGTCGGCGGACCGGTCATGCACGCACCGGGCTTCGCCTATTCCGACGCCATGGCCGCCCACAAGGCCGAGGCACCGACCTGGACCTATGACCAGCTGGACCAGTTCCTGACCGCGCCGGGCCGGCACGTGCCGGGCACCAAGATGTCGTTCGCCGGCATCCGCGACACCCAGACCCGGGTCAACCTGATCGCCTGGCTGCGGACGCAGGGTTCGGGCGGCTACGCCATCCCCGCGCCGGATCCGGCGCGCCAGCCGGGCGCGGCGGCCCCCGCCGAAGGCGCGGCTGAGACGCCGGACGGCGCGGCGGTCGAGGCCGGGGGACCGATCTCGGGCACGGGCCCGCAGGTTCCGGTAGACGGACCGGCCGGCCAGCCGACGATCCAGCAGACCATGCCCGGACAGCCGGACTCGGATACGACCCAGACGAACAACACCGCCCGCTGAGCATCAGCGCAGTCGAGAACAGAACGGGCGTCCGCCGGTGCGGACGCCCGTTTTTCATTGGTGGATGGTCTCGCCGTGCTGGGTGTAGTCGAGGCCTTCGATCTCCGCCTCCTTCGGCACGCGTAGCCCGGTGGTGAATCGGCACGCCATCAGGATCAGGAAAGTTCCCACGGCGCTCCAGGCGATGACGGCCAGCAAGCCGACGGCCTGGTTGAGGAGGTTGGCGTTCCCGCCCGCCGGATTGATGGCTGCGGTGGCGAAGACGCCGGTCAGCAGGGCGCCGACGACGCCGCCGATTCCGTGGACCCCGAAGGCGTCGAGGCTGTCGTCGTACTTGAGCGCCCGCTTGAGCCAGACCGCGCCGGCGTAGCAGGCCGGGCCGGACACGAGGCCGATGACGAAGGCCCCCGTGGGCTCGACCAGACCGGCGGCCGGGGTGACGCCCACGAGACCGGCGACGAGGCCTGAGAGCAGGCCGAGCAGGGTCGGCCGCCTGTGGTCGATCCATTCGACGGCGGTCCAGCCGATGGCGGCGGCGGCGGCGGCGAGGAGGGTGTTGAAGGCGGCCACGGCGGCGACGCCGTCCGCGGCCCAGGCCGAGCCTGCGTTGAAGCCGAGCCAGCCGACCAGCAGCAGGCCGGCGCCGATGGCGGTGAGGGCGAGGTTGTGCGGGGCCATGTTGTCGCGGCCGAAACCGTGGCGGGGGCCGAGCACCAGCGCCGCCACCAGACCGGCGACCCCGGCGTTGACGTGCACCACCGCGCCGCCCGCGAAATCGAGCACGCCGAGCGAGGCCATCCAGCCGCCGCCCCAGACCTGGTGGCAGATCGGCGCATAGACCAGCAGGTGCCACAGGAAGAAGAACAGGATAGAGGCCGAGAATTTGATCCGTTCGGCGAAGGCGCCGGCGATCAGGGCCGGGGTGATGACGGCGAAGGTCAGCTGGTAGGCGATCCACAGGAACTCGGGCAGGCCGGGCGCGAGGCTGTGCGCCGTGGAGGGGGTGACGCCGTTCAGAAAGGCCGCCTGGAATCCGCCGATGAAGCCGTTGGTCGCCTCGCCGCTGGCGCCGAACGACAGGCTGTAGCCGACCGCGAACCACAGCACGGTCACGATGGCGAAGGCGGCGGCGGAGTGGGCGATGGTGGCGATGACGTTCTTGCGCCGCACCATGCCGCCGTAGAACAGCGCCAGCCCGGGCAGGGTCATCAGCAGAACCAGCGCCGTCGAGGTGAGAATCCAGGCCGAGGACGCCTCGTTCAGCGCCAGCGGAACCTGGTGCGCCAGCAGGGCTGTTTGCGGCGCCTTCGCCAGAGCCGGTCCGGCCGTCAGGCAAAGGGTGAGGGCGAGCAGGGAGGCGGGAAGTCGAATCATGTGCGGCGTCCGGGCCCTGGAGGTCAGCAGTCTCGGCCCGAACCCGCGTTCGACGCCGCGGATAGGGATACGACCCCATTGCGGCGCAGCAGGCAAATCATTTCTTGTGCGGCGCAATATGGCGCTGTGACGCTGCGCGAATGGCGGCCGGCGCTGGCTGTTCTGCACGAATAGGCCCGCGGCCTTCGCGTCTGCGTCAAATGCTGTAGAAGTCGCGATACCAGTCGACGAAGCGCTTGACCCCCATGTCGATCGGGGTCCTGGGCTCGTATCCGAGGGCGGCCCGGGTCTCGGCGACATCGGCCTCGGTGCGGGTCATCTCGCCTTCCTGAGTCGGCATCACATTGAGGATCGCCGGCTTGCCGATCGCGTCCTCCAGAACCGTGATGTAGCGGGACAGCTTCTCGCGCCGACCCGCCCCGAGATTGAGGATTCGCCACGGCGCGACGCCGCTGGTCGCCTGGCCGGGGGCCTCGGCGCGCCAGGCGGGATCCTTGCCTGGAACGTCGTCCAGCGCCGCCACGACGCCGTCGACGATGTCGTCGATGAAGGTGAAGTCCCGCTCCATGGCGCCTTCGCCATAGACGTCGATCGGCCGGCCTTCGAGGATGGCGCGCGTGAATTTGAACAGGGCCATGTCCGGCCGGCCCCACGGGCCATAGACGGTGAAGAAGCGCAGGCCCGTCGAGGGAATGCCGAAGATGTAGGCGTAGCTGTGCGCCATCGCCTCGTTGGCGATCTTGGTGGCGGCGTAGACGTTGAGGGGATGGGCCACGCCCTGCTGGACCGAGAAGGGCAGGGCCGCCGAAGCGCCGAACACCGAGCTGGTCGAGGCGAAGACGAGATGTTCGGCCTGCACGGCCCGCGCGCCCTCCAGCACGGTCAGGAAGCCGACGACGTTGGAGTCGGCGTAGCTCTCGGGGTTCTCGACGCTGTAGCGGATGCCGGCCTGGGCTCCGAGATGGACGATGCGGCGCGGGGCGTGTTCGGCGAACAGGGCGCTCATGCCCTCGCGGTCGGCGAGGTCGAGGGTGTGGTGGACGTAGTTCGGCTGGGCCCGCAGCCGTTCCAGCCGGGCGCGTTTTAGGGCCGGGTCGTAATAGCTGTTCAGGTTGTCGACGCCGACCACGGTCTCGCCGCGCGCCAGCAGGCGCTGCGCGGTGTGGAAGCCGATGAAGCCGGCCGAGCCGGTGACGAGGACGGGGCCGTTGCTCATCCGTCCTCGTTACCGCCGCTTACGCCCGACCGCCAGCGTCAGCGGGCGTATCTCTCCTCGACCGGCGCGTACCGGTCCCAGACGGCGCGGTCGGCGAGCGAGCGGAGCAGTTTTATGTATTCGGCGTGGGTCCAGGCCAGCGGTGTGGCGGAGTTGGTGCCCTGGCCCGGCCGGTAGTCGTGGGCGGTATCGTCGCCGACGCCGTCCCAGGCCTGTTCGGGCAGCAGGAGGCCGCCGTTGGCGAAGGACTCCATGCCGCGGACCCAGGTCTGGCGGATGCCGTTCAGATGGGCCTGCGTCCAGCCGGTGTCGGCCGACGGATTGTGCAGGGTCGCAGCGAGTTCGTAGTGACCGCGCTCGCCGGTGAAGAAGGGCCACAGGCGGCCGCGCTGGCCGGGATGCATCTCGCCGCCGACGCCGTAGTTTTCGCCGGTGTCGGTCTGCTCGCCGTAGCCGTCGTTGCCATAGCGGCGGAAGGCGGGAACGCCGTTGATGTCGTAGCGGACGCGGAAGCGGTCCTCGCGGGTCTGGTCGTCGTATTCCGGCAGAGAGGCGAGGATGGAGGCGGCGTCGGGGGCGCGGACGCCGTAGCGGACCAGTTCGAGAAAGCCGCCGTCGACGATCTTGTCCTCGGCATGGGCCGGCTGGCCGTTGTTCTCGCCGATGGGGGCGTGGTCGTTGGGGTCCTCGTTGCGGGTGATGCGGACGAAGTAGTTCCCGTCGCCCCATGGGCCGGAGGTGGTGAACATCCGCGCCTCGATCTTCGACTCATAGTCGTCGGCGGCGGCCTGGTAGCGGGCGGCGGAGGTCTCGTCGCCGGAAGCGCGGGCGATGTCGGCGGCGGTCACCAGCCCGGCGATGACGGCGGCGGTGGTGGAGGGGGAATAGCCCTCCTGCTCCTCCCAGCGCTCCTGCTGGGTCCACGGCGGGGTGATCTGGCGGTCGTTCCACAGGAGACCGGCCTTGCCGCCGTCAACAAGGAAGTCGGCGGCCGGCTTGATCATCTCGCCGTATATGCGGGTCATTTCGGCGTCGGTGACGAGGCCGGCCTTCCACAGCTTCCAGCCGAGCATGATCGGCATGGCTGTCTGGTCCAGCTGGACGCCGACCCATTCGATCGTGCCGTCGACCCAGGTCTTCTGCAGGAACCAGCCGGTAGCGCCGGTGTTGCCAGGCGTGTCGGCGCGGACCTGCACCTGTGGCAGGTAGCGGAAGGCGGCGAGCGGGGTCTCCTCGTCGCCGAGCGCCAGCAGGGCCATGGCCACCTGGTAGAAGTCGCGCGGCCAGACGGCCTTGTAGCCGGTCGACGGGTTTGTGGCGTCGACGGTGTCGCCCCACGGATTGCTGAGCGAGGCGATCAGGGCGCCGGCGTGGGTGCGGTCCTCCTGCACCTTGAGCATCAGGGCGGAGGCGAAGGCGAGGCGGCCGCCGTCGGTGGACTGTTCGGAGAGGCGGGGGAGCTGGTCGAGGGAGGCGATGTAGTCCTCCCAGCCGACGTGGTCGCCCTCGCCGTTGAAGCGGGCGAGGACCTCGTCGAGGCCGGTCGCGAAGGTCCGGTTGGCGGCGCTGCTCGCCGCGGTCCGGCTGGCGCCAAACCCGATCACGAAGTCGCGGGTCAGCGACTGACCCGCCTGCAACGGCCGTAGGCTGCCGGCCAGCATGATGTTTCCCGAGGCGTCGCCGGTGGTGACGTAGGGCCGATCCAGGCGACCATCGGCCAGATCGGTCATGGGATCGGACGCGCCGACGAAGCCGACGCTGGCCCCCTCGAATGGATAGTCGGGTCGCAGCGCCATGTGGACGTCGCCTTCGGAGGCGTAGAGGACGCCGCGATCGGCCTGGCCGATGTCGCCCACGCCCGTATTCGCCATGTGCGGTTCGAGCAGCAGCCAGGGCGTGATTTCGCCGCGCAGGGCGCGAATGGTGGTGCGCACCACGAGGCTCTGATCGTCGGGATCGGTATAGATGCGCTTCTCGATCTCGTAGCGGCCCTGTTTGTCGGTGGTGATGACGCGATAGGCGGGCGAGAGCGGGCGGCCGGCGGCGTCCGTGTGGAGATATTCGGTGCGGTGGGTGGTGTCGGTCCCCTCGACCGACAGGCCTCCCTCGGTGACCACCGCGAAGCGCAGCTGCTTGATCTGGGCCTCGTGGATCAGGCCGTACATGGTCTCGGTCAAGACGCCGTCGGCGATGGAGAACCAGACCCGGCTGACGTCGCCGGTCGGGCCGCCGACGCGGTACTGGCCGTCGACATAGGCCTCGTAGGAGGCACCGGCGCCGGTCTTGGCGGCGTTGACCCAGGTGGGCGTATCGCCGGGCGCGCCGGGGGCGGCGGCGGCGATCTCCGGCGCGGGGGCCGGGGCGCCGGGCATCAGGCCGTGCAGGGTCGAGCAGCCGCCGAGGGCGACGAGGGCGGCTCCGGCGAGGAGGCTGTGGGTCAGGCGCATGGCGGGCTCGTCAGGCTGAAGGCGGAAGCAGGAAGGTGAGGGGCACGTCGAGCCGGGCGTTCCAGCTCGGCTCGTTGTGTTCGGCGCCGGGGAAGACCAGCGAGCGGAAGCGGTCGGGGCTCCAGCCGGCGGCGCCGACGGCGCCGTCGATGCGGCTCTGGAACTCGGCGTAGAAGGCGTCCAGCGTCTCGTCGCCGCGGTCGAAATAGAGGCGGTGCTCGCCGGGCGGCGGCAGGTCGGCGCGGACCACGCCGGTCCAGGCCTCGGTCAGCCGGTCGCGCCAGGCGGCGAGGGCGGCGGGGTCGGTCAGCTGCTCGATGCGGATGGGCCAGTGGGTGGAGACGCAGCCGGCGGCCCCGAACACATCCGGGTGTTTCATCAGGGCGTACATGGAGATCAGGCCGCCCATGCTGCTGCCCATGATCACGGTGTCGTCGCGGCCGGGCCGGGTGCGGTAGGTCGCGTCGATGAAGGGCTTCAGCGCCTCGACGAGGAAGCGCAGATAGCCGGCGGACAGCGGCGGGCCGCCGTAGATGGCCTCGACATCGGCGCGCATGTCATCGGGCAGCGAGGCGATCAGGTTGGCGGGGATGTATTCGCGCAGGCGCAGGGGCGTGTTGCCGATCCCGACCACGATCGGGGTGCGGATCTGGCCGGTGGCGGCGAGGCGGGCGACGTGCTCGTCGACGCCCCATTCGGCGCCGTAGGGGGCGCGGCTGGCGTCGAACAGGTTCTGGCCATCGTGCATGTAGAGGACGGGGTAACGGGCGGCGGAGGCGTCGTAGTCGGGCGGGAGCCAGACGGTGACGTCGCGCGGCCGGACGTGGGCCGAGGTCATGGCCGGGTGTTCGACGAGGCGGCCCTGGGTCGGGGCTTCGGCGCGGGCGGCGGCGGCCAACGGCAGGGCCGCGAGCCCGGTCAGGACGGCGCGGCGGTCGGGGCTCATGTCCCCTCCTTCGGCACCAGAAGGCTGGCGCCGGCGGCGATCAGGAAACTGACGGCGCCGAGAACGAGGGCCCAGATCGGCTGGCCGTTGAACACGCCCTTGAGCACGGCGCCGAGGATGGTGGCGGCGACCAGCTGGGGCACCACGATGAAGATGTTGAAGACGCCCATATAGACGCCCATCTTCCGCCCCGGCACGGCGTTGGCGAGGATGGCGTAGGGCATCGAGACGATGCTGGCCCAGGCGAAGCCGACGCCGATCATCGGCAGCCACAGCAGGGCCGGATCGCGGATCAGGAAGACGCCGAGGAACCCGGCGGCGCCGAGCGTCAGATTGATGGCATGGGCGCCGCGCAGGCCGGTGCGGTGGGCGATGACCGGGATCAGGAAGGCGGCCAGCGCCGCCACCCCGTTGTAGATCCCCATCAGCACCCCGACCCAGTTGGCCCCCTCGCCGTAGCCGGCCGAGGTCGGGTCGGGCGAGGCGTAGTGGACGGCGGTGACCGCCGGGGTCAGGTAGATCCACATGGCGAACAGGGCGAACCAGCTGAAGAACTGGACCACGGCCAGCCCCTGCATGGTCTTCGGCATGGCGAAAATGTCGGCCATGATTTCGGTCAGGGCGTTGGAGCGACCGGCGGCGGCGAGGGCGCCGACGACCATCTGCATCAGACCGAAGGCGAG
>DASRXE010000236.1:0-2707 GCA_035654315.1 Brevundimonas sp. | reverse complement strand
ATCTCGTCGACGACCGAGGCGGACGCTGACCTTATCATCCGCACCAACTTCACCCTGTCCCGGGACATCTGGGACTGGTGCGCCCTGCGGGACGCGCGGATGGTCTACGCCTCGTCGGCGGCGACCTATGGCGATGGAGAGCAGGGCTTCGAGGACGACGACAGTCTTGAGGGGATGGCTTCGCTGAGGCCGCTAAACGCCTATGGTTATTCGAAAATGCTGTTCGACCAGTATGCGGCGCGGCAGTCGGACCGGGGTCAGTCGCCGAGCCAGTGGGCGGGGCTGAAATTCTTCAACGTCTACGGGCCGAACGAGTACCACAAGGGCGGCATGAAGTCGGTCGTGGCGCAGATCTGGCCCAGGGTGGCGGCGGGCGAACCGGTGACCCTGTTCCGCTCGCACAATCCAGCCTACGCCGACGGAGGGCAGATGCGCGACTTCGTCTTCGTGGACGACGTGGTCGATATCGTCGACTGGCTGCTCGACACGCCGGCGGTTTCGGGGGTGTTCAACGCCGGATCGGGGCAGGCGCGCTCCTTCCTCGACCTGGCGAATGCGACCTTCGTGGCGGCGGGCAAGGAGGCCCGGGTCGAATACGTCGATACGCCCGAGAGCATCCGCGACAAATACCAGTATTTCACCGAGGCCCGGATGGAGCGCGTCCGCGCCGCCGGGTTCGGGGGACAGTCGACGCCGCTGGAAGAAGGCGTCCGGCGCTATGTGCAGGATTTCCTCGCCACGGCGGACCCCTATCGATGAAGGGGCCGAAGCTGACAGCCCGGCAATGGACCGGCTGGATCGGCTTCGCGCTGGTCTTCCTGCTGACCGCCGCCGTCGCCGTGTGGCGCGGGGATATTCTCCGGGCCGGGCTGGACCCGCAGGTGCCGTTCCAGACCTATCAGCCGCCACCAGCGCCTGACTACGGGCGCCCGGACGCCTGGGCCTTGCGCGACGCCCGGACCCCGGATGCCGGTCCCGCGGCCGTCTTCTTCGTGCACTCGACCACCTATGATGGCGGACGGCACTGGAACGGGCCGATCGGTCACGCACAAGCGGATGCCTACCTTCATCGGGTGGTGCTGCCGAACTATGCGGGGCCGTTCGCAGTGCTGGGGCCGGTCAGCGCGCCGCGCTACCGACAGGGCAGTCTTTACACCCGGTTGACGCTTCGGGACGACGCTCGGGAAGCGCGGGCGTTCGCCTTTCGGGATATCGCGGCCGCCTTCAACGCCTGGCTCGGGCGACATCCGGACGGCCCAATCGTGCTGGCGGGGGTGGAGCAGGGCGGCGAACTGGTCGAACGCCTGCTGCGCGAGCGGGTCGCGCCCGATCCGGCGCTGCGCCAGCGGCTGGTCGCGGCCTATCTGATGGATGTCGTGACCCCGGCGGACGGCCTGTCGCCGCAGATTCCCGCTTGCGAGCGGCGCGAGCAGGCCGGCTGCGTGGTCGGCTTCTCGCCGGTCAGCGAAGGCAATGACGGCGCCGCGCGGCGACGGCTGCGGCGGGCGCTGGTCTGGAACGAGCGCGGTCGGCTGGTTGAACTCGGCGAGCGCGAGGCCTTGTGCGTCAATCCGGTGGCCGGATCGACCTCGACCGCGCCGGTAGCGGCCCGCCAGAACCGGGGCGCGACCAATGCGACCGGGCTGGAGTGGGGGACCCATCCCGCCCTGCTGGCGCGCGAGATCGCCACACAATGCCGCGAGGGCCTGCTGCGCTACAGCGAGCCCGATCGGGAGTCGTTCCGCCAAGGTGGAAGCTGGGCCGACCGGAGAAAGTCGCGCCCGTACAATCTGTTCTACGGCGATATTGAAGCGGACGCACAGGTGAGACTGGCCACTTGGCAGGCAGCGCGGGCTTCCTAGACCATTTTTGCTTCAGGTCGAATCGACCTGAATCCAAAAAATGGTCCAGAATCAATGCTGGAGCGAAATCTGGGCCGAGTTGGACTGCGTCCAACTCAGCCGATTTCCCTCTAGTCGATCCCAGGCCGGTCGTTCCGCCAGTCGAACAGGGCCTCCAGCACCTTCACAGCCTCGCCGCGCGGAGCGGTGAGGTCGGGGTCGCGGCCCAGCACGAGCCGGGCGTCGTCGGCGGCGGCCAGCAGCAATTCCCGATGCCGCATCGGGTCGGCGAACCGGTAGGCGGGGAAGCCGCTCTGCTTCAGGCCCAGCGGATCGCCGCCCCCACGCAGACGGAAGTCCTCCTCGGCGATCTCGAAGCCGTCCTCGGTGCGGCGAAGGGTTTCAAGGCGGACGCGCGCGGTCTCGCCGAGGCCGTCGTCGCCGCCGTAGAGCAGAAGACAGGTGCTGGCGGCGGTCCCGCGCCCGACCCGGCCACGCAGCTGGTGCAGTTGGGCCAGACCGAAGCGGTCGGCGTGTTCGATGACCATGATCGAGGCGTTGGGCACGTCGACGCCGACCTCGACGACCGTGGTGGCGACCAGCAGGGGCAGGCGGCCGTCGGCGAAGTCGGCCATGACCGCCTCGCGCTCGGGGCCGGCCATCTGGCCGTGGGCGAGGCCGACCTCGACCCCCATGATGCGGCGCAGGTCGGCGGCGCGGGCCTCGGCGGCGGCAAGGTCAGAGGCCTCGCTTTCGGCGACGAGCGGGCAGATCCAGTAGGCCTGGGCGCCGCTGTCCAGGGCGGCCTTGAGCCGTTTGGCGACCTCGCCGATGCGGGCCAGCGGCACAACCGCGGTGGTCACCGG
>DASRXE010000235.1:0-3851 GCA_035654315.1 Brevundimonas sp. | reverse complement strand
CCCCTCGCCGTCTTCGACATCGATGGCACCCTGGTCGACAGCCGCGCCTCCATCCACCGCGCCGCCTGCGAGGCCGCGCGCGAGATCGGCCTGCCCGAACCGGACTACGACCGCGTCCGCCAGATCGTCGGCCTGTCGCTGGAGCACGCCATGGCGGTGCTCGAGCCCGGCCTGAGCTCCGCCGACCTGGCCCGGTTCATCGCCGGCTTCCGCGCCAGCTTCAATCGCATGTACGCCGAGGGCCACGAGGAGCCGCTCTACCCCGAGGCCATGACCACCCTGCGCCGCCTGCACCGCGACGGCTGGCGGCTCGCCCTCGCCACCGGCCAGAACCGCCGCGGCGTGGCCCGCAACCTCGCCCGCGAGGGCTGGGCCGACCTGTTCCTGTCGTCCCACTGCGCCGAGGACGGCCCGGGCAAGCCCGATCCGGCCATGCTCCACGCCGCCATGGCCGCCTGCGACAGCGACCCGGAGCGCACGGTGATGATCGGCGACACCGCCCACGACATCACGATGGCGATCAACGCCGGCGTCCTGCCGCTCGGCGTCGCCTGGGGCTTCCACACGGTCGAGGAACAGCGCGCCGCCGGCGCCCGCCACGTGGCCCGCACCTTCAACGAACTGACCGTCGTGCTCGACGGTTTCGCCGACATGACCCGCGCCGCCTGAGACCGACGATGAGCCATATCCCGCCCCTCGATCCCAATGTCGCCGCCCGCAAGGGCTTCCGCGAGTCCGAAGAGCGGCTGAAACGCTTCTGGAAAGCCGTCGACGTGGCGCAAGGGGAGGGCGGCTGGTCCGTCACCCTCGACGGCCGCACGCCGAAGACGCCCGCCGGCGCCAGGCTGACCCTGCCGACCGAGGCTGCGGCCCGCCTCGTCGCCGACGAATGGGCCGCCCAGGGCGAGTTCCTCGATCCGGCGACCATGCCCGCCACCCGCCTGGCCTCGACGGCCATCGACCGCGTCAGCCAGGCCCGCGAGGCCGTGGCCGAGGAGATCGCCGCCTTCGCCGGGTCCGACCTGGTCTGCTACCTCGCCGAACACCCGGCCTCGCTGGCCGAGGAGCAGGCGCGCGCATGGACTCCGTGGCGCGACTGGGCCGCGATCGAACTGGGCGTCCACCTCGAGCCGGTCGAGGGCGTCATCCACCGCGCCCAGGACCCCGCCGCCATAGCCCGCGTGCGCGAAATGGCCCTGCGCCTCGACGATCTCGCCCTGACCGGCCTGGCCATGGTCACGCCCCTGCTGGGCTCCGCCGTCCTCGCCCTGGCCCTCCAGCGCGGCCTCCTCTCCGGCGCCGACGCCTTCGAGCTCAGCCGTCTCGACGAGGCTTTCCAGGAACGCCAGTGGGGCGTCGACGCCGAGGCCGCCGACCGCACCGCCGCCCGTCGCGCCGAGGCGGTGTTGCTGGAGCAGTGGTTCAAGGCGCTCGGAGACTGACTTTCCAAGGCGGAAAATAATCACTTGCCAGAATGGAAAGTGATGCTACGCTTTCCATATCGGAAAGTGAGAGTTCGCCATGACCCAAGACCCCAATCCCCACGAGGCGCTGGCCGCCATCCGCGACGCCCGCGCCGATTTCCCCGACGGCGGCTCCTCGATCGCCTACGACCTCTGCTACGGGGCCGCCTGCGGCCTGCTGGTGGCGGGGCAGGGCATGCCGCGGCCGTGGGACTTCATCGTCCTGCCCATCGCCCTCGCCGCCTTTGTGCTGATGATCATGTGGTGGCGCAGGAAGTTCGGCTGGTGGGTCAGCGGCTATTCCCCGAAGCGGGCCCGCTGGGTGGCCTTCGGCCTCGTCGGTGTTCTGATCGGACTGATTGGCCTGTCGCTCTACGGCCGCCACGTCGGCCCGGGCTGGTTGTGGATGGTCTCCGGCGGCCTCGGTTTCGTCGCCGCCATCGTCGGCGGCCGGCTGTGGATGCATATCTGGCGCAAGGAACTGGCCGAGGGCCCGAAATGAGCGCCGTTCCCCTCTTCGATCCGGTCATCCACGCCCCCGGCCGGCTGCAGATCTGCGCCATCCTGTCAGGCGTCGACGACGCCGAGTTCGCCATGATCCGCGACCGCATCGGCGTCTCGGACTCGGTCCTGTCCAAACACGTCAAACAACTGGAGGAGGCGGGCTACGTCGCCCTGACCAAGGCTCCCTTCGACGGCCGCCAGCGCACCTGGCTCAGCCTCACCCCCGCCGGCCGCAAGGCCTTCGCCGCCCACGTCGCCGAACTCCAGCGGCTGGCGGCGATGACCGCGCCGGAGCCGATGGGGCAGGGGTTCTCGGGGTAGCCCGCGCAGGTTCATCACGAAGGACACGAAGGATTCACAAAGGCCACGAAGACGCCGCCGCTCTGCCGCGAAGCGGCGTTTCCTTTGGCTCTGTCAGGACTTGAGCGTCCTTTCGGGTCGGGCGCGCTGCCTTCGTGCTCTTCGTGTCCCCTTCGTGCCCTTTGTGATGAACCAGCCGACCGTACGGGTTCGCCGTCCCCGCTTGCCTCCGCCCCTCGCCCTCCTTAAGCCAGCGCTCAAGGAGACGCCCTCATGCAAGACATCCTCGACCAGCTCGAACAGCGCCGCACGGCGGCCCGGCTCGGCGGCGGCGAGAAACGCATCGCCGCCCAGCACGCCAAGGGCAAGCTGACCGCCCGCGAGCGGATCGAGGTGCTGCTGGACGAGGGCTCGTTCGAGGAAACCGATATGTTCGTCGAGCACCGCTCGCACGACTTCGGCATGGAGAAACAACGCATCCCCGGCGATGGCGTGGTCACCGGCCGCGGCACGATCGGCGGCCGGCTGGTCTACGTCTTCTCCAAGGATTTCACCGTCTTCGGCGGTTCGCTCTCGGGCGCCCACGCGGCCAAGATCGTCAAGATCCAGAAGATGGCCCTGACCAACGGCGCCCCGATCATCGGCATCTTCGACGCCGGCGGCGCCCGCATCCAGGAGGGAGTCGAGAGCCTCGCCGGCTACGCCGACATCTTCCTCCAGAACACCCTGGCCTCGGGCGTCATCCCCCAGATCAGCGTCATCATGGGCCCCTGCGCCGGCGGCGACGTCTACAGCCCCGCCATCACCGACTTCATCTTCATGGTGAAGGACACCTCCTACATGTACGTGACCGGCCCCGACGTGGTGAAGACCGTCACCAATGAGGTGGTCACCCACGAGGACCTGGGCGGGGCCCGCGTCCACGCCGGCAAGTCGGGCGTCGCCGACGGCGCCTTCGAAAACGATCTGGAGGCCCTCAGCGAGGTCCGCCGCCTGATCGGCTTCCTGCCCCTGTCGAACCGCGAGAAGCCCCCGGTCCGCGACTCCTACGACGACCCCGAGCGCGACGAGCCCAGCCTCGACACCCTGGTCCCGGCCAATCCAAACCAGCCCTATGACATCAAGGAGCTGATCCTGAAGACGGTCGACGAGGCCGAATTCTTCGAGATCGGCCCTGATTTCGCAAAGAACATCGTCACCGGCTTCGGCCGCCTCGACGGCCAGACCGTCGGCGTCGTCGCCAACCAGCCGCAGGTGCTGGCCGGCGTCCTCGACATCGACTCCAGCCGCAAAGCCGCGCGCTTCGTGCGCTTCTGCGACGCCTTCGACATTCCGCTGGTCACCTTCGTCGACGTGCCCGGTTTCATGCCCGGCACGCGTCAGGAGTACGGCGGCCTGATCAAGCACGGCGCCAAGCTGCTGTTCGCCTATGCCGAGGCGACGGTGCCCAAGCTGACCGTCATCACCCGCAAGGCCTATGGCGGCGCCTATGACGTGATGAGCTCCAAACACCTGCGCGGCGACGTCAACTACGCCTGGCCCTCGGCCGAGATCGCCGTCATGGGCGCCAAGGGCGCGGTCGAG
>DASRXE010000234.1:0-3298 GCA_035654315.1 Brevundimonas sp. | reverse complement strand
GACATCAGCGTCGCCTTCGGCGCGTCGAACTTGTCGACCCGCTGGCCGTTGGGGCGGGTGTCGTGGGTGCCGTTGATCCCCGGGTCGACGAGGTAGACCGGGACGCCGCCCTGGTCCACGAGGTAGCGGCCGGCGGGGCCGCCGGCGGCGTCGGTCTTGTACCAGACCCGGTAGGTGCCGGGGTCGTCCGCCGCCTGGGGACCCTTCAGCCGCTCCTCCTTCAGGGTGGCGAGCACCTGGGGCGGGACCCGCAGGTCCGGCGCGTAGCCCTCGGCGGCGATCCGGCCGGTCGAGCGCTCGGCCACCGGCACGTAGACCGTCCCCTGGTCGTTGAGGACGAGGAGGATCGGCCCCAGTGCCAGCGCCGAGATGGCCGAGCCGACGAGGATCGCGATCTGCTGCGTGCGCGGCGTCGCGCCGACCAGGAAGCCGGTCTTGAGCGACTGCGCGATGGTGCCGCCGTTCGACGAGGCGATGCAGACGATGGCCCCCACCGACAGCGCGGTCACGAAGTAGACCGGCCCGGTCCAGCCGATGATCAGGAAGATCAGGCAGGTGAGGAGCAGCGTCGCCACCGTCATGCCGGAGATCGGGTTGGACGACGAGCCGATCTCGCCGGTCAGCCGCGCCGACACGGTGACGAACAGAAAGCCGAAGACGAGGATGAGGATCGCCCCCAGCAGGTTCATGTGCAGCGAGCGGGCGAGCAGGATGGCGATCACCAGGGCGATGCAGCCGAAGACCACCACCTTCATCGACAGGTCGCGGTCGGTGCGCCGCACCGCCGCTGCCTGGGATACCCCCGGGCCCGCCGCACCGGACCGTCCCTTGCCGAAGTCGGCGAGGCCGCCGCGGATGCCGTTCCAGATCGTCGGCAGCGACCGGAACAGGCTGATGATGCCGCCGGCCGCCACCGCTCCGGCGCCGATGTAGAGGACGTAGTCGTTGCGGATGTCGTCCGGCCCCATCTGGCCGATGGGCATGGTGCCGGGCGGGATCGCCGCCGTCGCCGCCGAGCCGAAGAACTTGATCGCCGGGATGAGCATCAGGTACGAGAGGACGCCGCCGGCGCACATGATCGAGGCGATGCGCGGGCCGATGATGTAGCCGACCCCCAGCAACTCGGGCGAGATCTCCGCCCCGACCGAGCCCGCCGTGAGCGGCGGGCCGAAGACCTTCTCCGGGATGTCCTTCCAGGTCTTGAACGCGGCCATCGCCGTCTTGTAGAGGATGCCGATGCCGAAGCCGGTGAAGATGGTGCGGGCGCCCAGGCCGGCCTCCTCGATCACCGCGCCGCCGGAGTGGCGGGCCGCGATCGCCCGCTCTTCGGGGGTCGCCGCCGCCTTGAGCACCTCGGCGCAGGCCGTCCCCTCGGGGAACTTGAGCAGGCCGTGCTGCTCGACGATCATCGCGCGGCGCAGCGGGATCATCATCAGGATCCCGAGCAGGCCGCCGAGCAGGGAGACCAGGATCGCCCGGCTGATCTCGAGGTCGAAGCCGAGGATCAGGATCGCCGGCATGGTGACGCCGATACCGAAGGCGAGGGACTCCCCGGCCGAGCCGGCGGTCTGCACGATGTTGTTCTCGAGGATCGAGGCGCCGCGCAGGCCCAGCTTCTGGAGCAGCCGGAACAGGGTCACCGAGATGACCGCCACCGGGATCGAGGCGCTGACCGTCAGGCCGACCTTGAGCGCCAGGTAGAGCGACGCGGCGCCGAACACCGTCCCCAGCACCGTACCGAGGATCAGCGGCAGGGGGGTCATCTCGGGGAGCTGGACCTCCGCGGGGATGAACGGCCGGTGCGCCGGCGTCGCCTCGGGGGGCGGCGCGACGGTGTCGAGCTGATCGGGAAAGGCCTGGGCTTCGGGCGTCGCCATCAGCGGATCTCCAGAGAAAAGTGGACGGAAGAGAGTAGCACGGCGTTGTGCTAGCATCCGCCGGGAAAATCTCTCGCGAAAGGAGAGCTGCCTTGGCTCACCAAGCGCCGGCCGTGGAAAAGAAGCCTGTCGCCGAGTTCAAGCCGTATGTAGCGCCCGAGCAGGAGATGCCGGAGTTCAGCCTCAAGGCGATCGTCCTGGGGTCGCTGTTCGGCATCCTCTTCGGCGCCGTCACCGTCTACCTGGCCCTGCGGGCCGGACTGACCGTCTCCGCCTCGATCCCCATCGCCGTGCTGGCGATCGCGGTGTTCAAGCGGCTGGGGAACTCGACGATCCTGGAGAACAACATCGTCCAGACCATCGGCTCGGCCGGTGAGTCGGTGGCGGCGGGCGTGGTCTTCACCACGCCGGCGTTCCTCTTCATCGCCGGCGGGGCGGAGTACTTCCGGTACATGCAGATCACCACCCTCGCCGCGGTGGGCGGCCTGCTCGGCGTGCTGCTGATGGTGCCGATGCGGCGCGCCCTGATCGTCAAGGAGCACGGCGAGCTCCCCTACCCCGAGGGGACCGCCTGCGCCGAGGTGCTCATCGCCGGCGAGCGCGGCGGCGCGATGGCGAAGACGGTGTTCGCCGGCTTCTGGGTCGCCATGGCCTACACGGTGCTGCAGAAGATCTTCCATCTCTGGCGCGAGACCTTCGCGTTCGTCACCGGCCCGCAGGCGGCGTACCGGAACGTGTCGCTGAGCTCCGAGGTCACGCCCGAATACCTGGGCGTCGGCTACATCATCGGGCCGCGCATCGCCGGCATCATGGTTTCGGGGTCGGTCCTCTCCTGGCTCGCCCTCATCCCGCTCCTGTCGATGTTCGTCCCCGACGCGCAGGTGCACGCCGACCTGCTCAAGCTGGGCCGCACGCAGGACTGGATCGACGCCAACGCGCCGTTCACCTGGTATTACACCGCCTACATCCGCTACATCGGCGCCGGCGCCGTGGCGATGGCCGGCCTGATGACCCTGATCCGCACCCTGCCGACCATCTACACGTCGGTGCGCGACTCGCTGCGCGACCTGCGCGGCGCGGGCGCTGGCGCCGGCCAGGCGGTCAAGCGGACGGAGCGCGACATGCCGATCACCTGGGTGGCGATCGGCTCGCTGGTCCTGGTGCTGGTGATCGCCCTGCTGCCCAACCTGCCCACCGGCGACTTCCCGGGCAACATCATCACCGGCCTGCTGATCCTGATCTTCGGCTTCTTCTTCGTCGCCGTGTCGTCGCGCATCGTCGGCCTGATCGGCTCGTCGTCGAACCCGATCTCGGGCATGACGATCGCCACGCTGCTCGGCACGACGCTGCTCTTCCTCTCCCTGGGCATGGGCGGCGACGCCTACCAGGGCGCGGCGCTCTGCGTCGGCGCCATCGTCTGC
>DASRXE010000233.1:0-3403 GCA_035654315.1 Brevundimonas sp. | reverse complement strand
AGGGTCGTTTCGTGCGGCTGGAGCCCTATGCCGAGCCGCTGAAGGAGGAGTTGCGCAGGGCCCTCGACTGCGATGCGGAGTCCTGGGACCTCTTCGCCGCCTCCGGCCAGGGCGCCGGGTTCGAGAGCTGGTGGGCGCAGGCGATGGCGGAGATGGCGGCAGGAACGCGCGTGCCCTTCGCCGTGCGGTGGCTGCGCGACGATCGCTTCATCGGCACCTCCAGCTATCTCAGCATCCGGCCTCAGGATCGCGGGGCGGAGATCGGCTCGACCTTCTACCAGCCGCACTTCAGGGGCGGCCCGGTCAACCCGGAGTGCAAGCTGCTGCTGCTCTCCCACGCCTTCGGCGCGGGCGCGTTGCGTATGCAGCTGGTCACCGACGGGCGCAATCTCCGGAGCCAGGCCGCCATCGCCAAGCTGGGCGCGGTGCGCGAGGGCGTGCTTCGGCGGCACAAGATCACGCATACGGGGCGGGTGCGGGACACGGTGATGTTCTCGATCACCGATCAGGACTGGCCGGACGTGCGGGCGCGGCTCGATCAGCGGTTGGCGGCCTTCTAGTCCACCGCCCGGCAGTCGGTCGGTTCGCGACCGTCGGCGGTCCAGCGGGCCATGACGCCCTCGCCGCGTAGCTCGTACCCGGAGGCGCGGTACCAGAGGCCGGTGGCGGCGCGCTCCTGGAACAGGTCGACGGCCTCGCCCTTCGAATTGCGTACGGTGGCCATCTCGCGCGGGTTGTCGAAATCGACCGACAGGCGCTCGCCGTTATTGCACAGGTAGACGGTGCGGACGACGCGGTTCAGCGCCCGCGTCTGAAGCTCGGCGCCGGTGCGGCGGCGGGCGGTCTGGGCGTTCTGGGCTCGCTCGCGGACCGCTTCCCCATCGGTCGGGGCCTCAGTCGGCTTCTGGCCGCAGGCCGTCAGGGCGAGGGCGGTCGCGACGGCGAGGGACATCAGACGCATGAAACAAGCCTTGCCGTGGGGGATGGGCGGTTCAACGCGCCGCTCAAGCGGCCGTTCCTTTGCGCCGGGCCCGGAAGAAGCCGCGCAGCAGATCGGCGCCGTTGTCGGCCAGGACGCCGCCGGTCGTCTGCGGCCGCCAGTGGCAGGTCGGCTGGTCGAAAAAGCGGGGGCCGTGGGCCACGGCCCCGCCCTTGGGATCGTCGGCGCCCCAGACTACCCGGCCGATGCGCGCATGGCTGATGGCCCCGGCGCACATGGCGCAGGGCTCCAGCGTGACATAGAGGGTCAGGCCGGTGAGGCGGTAGTTTCCCAGCTTCGCCGCCGCAGCACGCAGGGCGATAATTTCGGCGTGGGCGGTCGGATCATGGGCGCCGATGGGCCCGTTGCGGCCCTCGGCGACGACCTCTCCGGTCGATTCATCGACGATCACGCAGCCGACGGGAGTCTCTCCCGCGTCCGCCGCCGCTTGCGCACAGGCCAAGGCCATGTGCATGAACCGCTCATCATGGCCAGCCATCCCCGAGACAACGACAAGAAGCCGCGCCCGCGTCAAGACGGCGACCGCGACGGCCCCCGCAAACCCTTCGCCAGGGGCGGCTCCAAGGGCCCCCCGAAGGCCGGCGGCAAGAGCTTCGGCAAGGACGGCAAGCCGGCCGCCAAGGCGGACGAGGGGCCCAAGCGCAGCGAACGCATCGCCAAGGCCATGGCCCGCGCCGGCATCGCCTCGCGCCGCGAGGTCGAGCGGCTGATCGGCCTGGGCAAGGTGGCGGTCAACGGCAAGATCCTCGACACGCCGGCGACGCTGGTGACGCGTGACGACGTCATCACCGTCGACGGCAAGCCGATCGGCTCGGCCCAAGCGACGCGGGTGTGGCGCTATCACAAGCCCGCCGGGCTGCTGACCTCGCACACCGATCCGGCCGGACGGCCGACGGTGTTCGACGCCCTGCCCAGCGGCCTGCCGCGGGTGATCTCGGTCGGGCGGCTGGACCTGAACACCGAAGGCCTGCTGCTGCTGACCAATGATGGCGAGCTGAGCCGGGCGCTGGAGCTGCCGCAGACCGAACTGGTGCGCCAGTACCGGGCGCGGGCGCGGGGAAGGGTCAGCCAGCTGCAGCTGGACACGCTGAAGGACGGCGTCACCGTCGACGGGGTGCGCTACGGCCCGATCGAGGCGACGCTGGACAAGGCGAAGGAGAGCGAGGGGAACAGCCCCGCCAACCTGTGGATCAGCGTCTCGATCACTGAGGGCAAGAACCGCGAGGTGCGCAAGGTGCTGGAGCATCTCGGCCTGACGGTGAACCGGCTGATCCGCCTGGCCTACGGGCCGTTCCAGCTCGGCACCCTGCCGGTCGGATCGGTCGAGGAGGTCGGCCCGCGTGTGATCCGCGAGCTGTTGGCACAGCACATCCGGCCCGAGAACCTGCCGACCGGCAATACGGTGGCGACGCCGGCGCCGATCCCGGGGCGGCGGGTCTCGACGCCGATCGTCAAGGGGGCGTCGGGTTCGGCCATCTCCGATCCGTCGCGCAAGCCGAGCCGGGTCCGCGCGGCGGGGGCGGCGGCCGATGCGGCGACCGAGCGCGCCGCCCGTCCGCAGAAGAAGGCCGGCTGGGCCAGGGCCTCGCCGAAGTTCGAGCATCCGAAGAAGAATTTCACGCCCCGGGCCCGTCCTGAAGGCGAGCCGTCGGGCGGCGAGCGGCCGAAGCGCGTCTTCAAGCCGCGCGAGGACCAGTTCATCGACAAGCCGCGCGGGGAGCGGACCTTCGCCAAACCCGCCGCCGACGGCGACCGTCCGAAGCGTCCGTTCAAGCCGCGCGAGGGCGGGGCGGCCCGGAGCGAGGGGCCGTCGGGCGGGTTCAAGCGCGGCGGCGGCACACGCAGCAACCCGCCGGGCGGCTCGCGGCCGCCGCGTCCGGGCGCTGGTCCCGCCGGCGGCCGGGGCAGTCCGCGCGGTCCGCGCTCGAAGGGCTGAGCCATGCGCATCGTCGCCGGCAGCCTGAAGGGGCGCAGCATCGTCACGCCGGAAGGGCAGGGCACGCGCCCGACCTCGGACCGGGCGCGGCAGGCGGTGTTCAACGTGCTGGAGCACGCGGCCTGGGCCGACAGCCTGCAGGGCGCGCGGGTGATGGACGTCTACGCCGGCTCGGGCGCGCTGGGCTTCGAGGCGATCAGCCGGGGCGCGGCCTTTTGTCTGTTCGTCGAGACGGACGAGGATGCGCGCGGCGCGATCCGCGAAAACGCCGACGCCTATGGCGTGATGGGGCGGACGCGGGTGCATCGGCGCAGCGCCACGGACCTGGGCGTGCGGCCGGGGTCGGACGGCGAGGCCTTCGATCTCGCGTTCCTGGACCCGCCGTACCGCAAGGGGCTCGGTGAGCAGACCTTGGCCCGGCTGCTGGAGGGAAACTGGCTGAAGCCGGGAGCCGTGGTGGTGTTCGA
>DASRXE010000232.1:0-4815 GCA_035654315.1 Brevundimonas sp. | reverse complement strand
GAGACAGCGAACGCCCTTCCAAGGCCCGAACGAACGGTATCCCGGACCCATGTTCAACAGCATTTTCGGCGCGATCTCCAACGACATCGCCATCGACCTCGGCACCGCCAACACCCTGATCTACATGAAGGGCAAGGGCATCGTGCTGAACGAGCCGTCCGTTGTCGCGCTTAGAAACGTCGGGGGCCGCAAGATCGTCCACGCCGTGGGCATAGAGGCCAAGCAGATGCTGGGCCGCACCCCCGGTCACATGGAAGCCATCCGTCCGATGCGCGACGGGGTCATCGCCGACTTCGAAGTCGCCGAGGAGATGATCAAACACTTCATCCGCAAGGTTCATAACCGCAAGGGCTTCGTGAACCCGAAGGTGATCGTGTGCGTGCCGTCGGGCGCCACCGCCGTCGAACGCCGGGCCATCAACGATTCCTGCCTGAACGCCTCGGCCCGCCGCGTCGGCCTGATCGACGAGCCGATGGCCGCCGCGATCGGCGCCGGCCTGCCGATCCACGAGCCGACCGGTTCCATGGTTGTCGACATCGGCGGCGGCACCACCGAGGTGGCCGTGCTGTCGCTGTCGGGCATCGTCTATTCGCGCTCGGTCCGCGTCGGCGGCGACAAGATGGACGAGGCGATCATCTCCTACATGCGCCGCAACCATAACCTGCTGATCGGCGAGACCACGGCCGAGCGGATCAAGAAGGACATCGGCACCGCCCGCATCCCGGCCGACGGGGAAGGCCTGTCGATCGACGTCAAGGGCCGCGACCTGATGCAGGGCGTGCCCCGCGAGGTGCGCATCTCGGAACGTCAGGCGGCGGAAGCGCTCGCCGAGCCCGTGACCCAGATCGTTGAGGCGGTGAAGGTCGCGCTGGAAGCCACCCCGCCCGAACTGGCCGCCGACATCGCCGACAAGGGCATCATGCTCACCGGCGGCGGCGCCCTGCTGCGCGGCCTGGACGCCGAGATCCGCGATCACACGGGCCTGCCGGTCTCCGTGGCCGACGATCCACTGTCCTGCGTCGCCATCGGCTGCGGCCGCGTGCTCGAGCATCCGCGCTGGATGAAGGGCGTGCTCGACTCGGCCCTTTAACGCTCAGTCCCTCATCGCGCCTCAAATCCCTGTCATCCTTGGCTTCATCGGGGATGCGGCGGTTTCCAAACGGCCCGGATTTTGCGATAGGCTCGGCAGATTGGCGGGGGGCGTCCCGCCGATTCCCTTTTTCTGAGGAAGGCGCGCCGTGGCGTTTCGCGACGGACCGTTCGAAAATATCAAGGTGCCGCTGGTCTGGACCGCGGCGGTCGCCGTCGTGGTCGCCGCCGTCGGCTGCGTCCTGCTGCTGATCAGCGATGCGCGGGCCGGCAGCTCGCCCTACCAGCCGGTGCGGGCCGGCGTCGAAAGCGTCTCCGGCCCTGTCGGGGGCGTGTTCGCGGCGCCGGTTCGCTGGTTCGGCCACGCCTCGGACTATGTCGGCGGCTATTTCTTCGCCGTGTCCGAGAACCGCCGGCTCAAGCGACGTCTGGCTGAACTCGAGCCGTGGCGCGACCAAGCCATTGCGCTGAAGAACGTCAACGCCCGCTACGAGGCCATGCTCGGCATCCGTCCCGAGCCGCCGGTGGAGATGCGCACGGCCCGTTCGATCTCCGACACCCGGGGCCCGTTTTCCAACGCCCGCCTGATCGATGCAGGCTCGGCCAGGGGGGTCAAGGTCGGCAATCCGGTGATCAACGAGCATGGTCTCGTCGGCCGGGTGGTCGGGACGTCGAACAACGTCAGCCGCATGCTGCTGCTCACCGACGTCGCCAGCCGCACGCCGGTGCTGGTCGACCGCACCGACGCCCGCGCCCTGCTGACCGGCGACGGTTCTGGCAACCCGCGGCTCGAGTTCGTGCGTGGGAACGACTCGGTCCAGGTCGGCGACCGCATCCTGTCCTCGGGCGACGGCGGCGGCTTCCCGCGCGGCGTGCCGATCGGCGTCGCAGCCAAGGGCATCGACGGCTCGTGGCGGGTCAAGCTGTTCAGCGACCGCGGGGCCATCGACTACGTCCGCGTCATGCTGTTCGAGGATTTCGGCCAGCTGATCGATCCCGACGACCTCAACGCCCCGCCGCTGGCCGCGCTCGATACCCTGTCCGAGGCGACCCCCGACCAGAGCGCCGCCATCGCCGACTCCGCTGCGCGCCGCGCCTCCGCGCGCGACGCCGCCGCGCCCGCGCCGGGAGCGACCGAATGAGACGCTCCGTCGCGGTCCGTGTCGTCGGCCCGATGCAGTGGATCGTCTACCCGGCCCTGATCGCCATCGCCGCCACCATCGTATTGCAGACTCCGGTCGAACTGTTCGGCCTGCACCTGCCCGAGCCGGTCATCCCCATGGTGCTGGCCTTCGCCTGGCCGCTGATCCGGCCCTCGGTGCTCGCGCCTGTGGTGCTGGTCGCGCTCGGCCTGCTGCTCGACATCCTGACCTGGGGCCCGCTCGGCCTGTGGGGCCTGGCCTTCCTCGCCATCTACAGCGTCGTCCTCGCCTCGCGCAGCTTCCTGGCCGGCCAGGATACGGCGGTGCTGTTCGTCTGGTACGCCGCCTGCTGTTTCCTCGCCTTTCTGCTGGCCTATGTGGTCATGGCGGTGATCGCCGGGACCCCCGCCAGCCTGATCGCGGTCTTCCTGCAGATCCTGCCGACCCTGCTGTTGTTCCCGTTCGCGCACCGGCTGATCGAGCGGTTCGAGGACGGCGACGTGAGGTTCCGATGAGCTCGGAACCGCATATCTTCTTCTCCGACACCAATGAGCGGCAGGGCTCGTTCCTGCGCCGCACCTTCGTGCTGGGCGGGCTGACCACCCTGGGCGGCGTCGCCCTGACCGGCCGGCTGGCCCAGCTGCAGGTCGTCCAGGCGGGCGAATACGCCACCCTGGCCACCAACAACCAGTTCAACTTCCGCCTGGTGCCGCCGCCGCGCGGCCGCATCCTCGACCGCAACGGCGTGGTCATCGCCGGCAACCGCCCCAGTTTCCGCGTGCTGGTCGTCCGTGACGAGACCAAGGACCTCGACCAGACCCTCGACCTGCTTGGCCGCCTTCTGCCCGACACGCTCGAGCGCCGCCGGTCGATCATCCGCGAGGTCAACGCCGCCCCCCGCTTCAGCCCGGTCCCGGTCAAGAGCGACCTGACCTGGGCGGAGTTCGCCCGCGTCAATCTCTACGCCAACGAACTGCCCGGCGTGATGGCCGACATGAACGAGGCCCGCTACTACCCCTTCGGCGGTTCGTTCGCCCACGTCATCGGCTATGTCGCCAAGCCCAACGACCGCGACATCAAGGCCATTGAGGAGCGCGGCGAGAAGGTCCCGGAAATCCTCTACAATCCCGGTTTCCGCATCGGTCGCCAGGGTGTCGAGAAGGCCTTCGACTCCGACCTGCGCGGCGAAGCCGGCGGCACCCGGGTCGAGGTCGACGCCCGCGGCCGCGTCGTGGCCGAGGACGTCGGCGGCTCGCGACCGGCCATTCCCGGCAAGGATGTGGTCCTGACCCTCGACGCCGACGTGCAGAATCGCGCGCTGGAGGTGTTCGGCGAGGAGTCGGGCGGCTGCGTGGTCATGGATGTCCGCAACGGCGACATCCTGTGCATGGTCTCGGCCCCGTCATTCGACCCGAACCTGTTCGTTACTGGGGTGCCGTCGCGGATCTATCGCGCCTTGGCCGACTACGAGCGCAAACCGCTGCTCGACAAGGCGATCAACGGCGTCTTCCACCCCGGCTCCACGTTCAAGCTGACCACGTCGCTGGCCATTCTGGAGGCGGGAGTGGACCCCGACGAACGGGTCGTTTGCACCGGCGGCTATCGGTTCGGGGCGCGCACCTTCCGCTGCTGGAAGGCCGGCGGTCACGGGCCGCAGAACATGCACGATGCGATCAAGAACTCGTGCGACGTCTACTACTACGCCATGTGCAACCGGGCCGGGGTCGACAAGATTCAGGAGGTCGCCAAAAAAATAGGCTTCATGCAGACCTATGACATCGGGGTTGGTAATCAGAAGGCGGGCACCATCCCCAGTCGGGCGTGGAAGGCCAACTACAATCGCAACAATCCTAATCCGGATTCCCGGACCTGGTATCCCGGCGAGACGCTGTCCGTGGCGATCGGGCAGGGGGACGTCAATGTCACTGCCCTGCAGCTGGCGGTGATGGTTTCCCGCTTCGCCAACGCCCGTAAAGCCATCGTCCCGCGCCTGATTAAGTCAGTCGGCGGCGTTGATCGACCTCGCGGCGATGAGGTTCCCGACCTGCCGTTCTCGCGTGAACATCTTGAGATCATCCGCCAGGGAATGGTGGCCGTGGCCAACGACGTCACCGGCGGCGCCTACCGCCAGTCGCAGCTGGGGCTCGGCGACATCCAGATGGCCGGGAAGACGGGGACCGCCCAGATTTCCAGCTATGACCGTCGCGCCTCGCGCAAGAGCGCCGATGTGGGCTGGGCGCTGAAGGACCACAACCTCTTTGTCGCCTTCGCCCCGGTCGACGAGCCGCGCTACGGCATCGCCGTGATCGTCGAGCACGGCGGCCTCGGAGGGGCGACGGCGGCGGCGCCCCGGGCCCGAGAGGTCATGCGCACGACCCTGCTCAAGGATCCTGAGATGCTTGAACGCATCCAGCGTCCGTTGCCGCCGGAGCCCGTCGGCCCCGCGCTGGAAGAAGAGGCCTTCGGGGCCGCGCCTGAGATTCCGGAGGATGTTCTCGAACCGCCCCGCCCGCCCGCGCCTCGCCGCCCCGCGCCTACCGCCACCTCGGGCCCGCGCCCGTATCTGTCGGAACCGCGCCGATGA
>DASRXE010000231.1:0-16939 GCA_035654315.1 Brevundimonas sp. | reverse complement strand
TTTCGCCTGCTCCTCCGTCATATACCTTTCCCGCAAAGCCGGAACATGGTGTGGGAGCCGGCGCGCCGAGAATCAAGATCAGCGGCCGTAAGGAACAAGACCACAGGTCCGATCACAGGCCATTCCGAGACGGGCATTCTGAGGAGCTTCTGTTCAGCTCGGCAGTCAAAGCCCGCAACAGGTCAGGAGCCGAACTTCGCCTATGGATCAAACGACGACCTCCCCCCGCTGGAAAACCGGCCTCTCCTCGTCCAGACTTGGCCGTTCCCCCGGAGGCCCCCGTGTCCGAGATCGATCAGGCGACCGCCGCCGCCCTGGGCTGGCCCAAGTCGAAATACGCCTGGGTGGAACGCGAGCGGCGCTGGCTGTGCCGGAACGTGCCGTTCGACCGGGTCGTCGGCGCCGAGACCTTTCGAGACCTCTATGTCGAGGGAACGCAGCTGCGCCTGCGTGAAGCCATCCCGGTCGGCGGCGGAGCGCCGATGCTGCGGCTGGGGCGCAAGGCGGACGTCAGCGCCTCCGTCCGCCTGCTGACCTCGATCTACCTGTCGCCCGGGGAGTTCCGGCTCCTGTCGTCCCTGCCGGGGCGCATGCTGCAGAAGACGCGCCACGCGCTCGGCCGGATCGACGGCGCCGACGTCTTCGTGGACGTGTTCGAGGGCCCGCTCACGGGTCTGGTCATGGCCGAGGCCGAGTTCGAATCCACCGAGGCGATGGAACGCTATCCGATGCCGGAATTCGCCTTCCGCGAGGTCACCGACGACGTGCGCTACACCGGCGGCCGGCTGGTCGTCGACGGCCTGCCGCCAGACCACCCCGCCTGACCGTCAGGGGCCGAACACCCTGACCGGGCTGTCCGGACTCGACCGGTAGTGCTCCAGCCTCGACGCCAGCGTCCCGACGTGCAGCTCCAGCCGGTGGTCGTCGGGATCGAGAAAATACAACGAGGCGCCTTCGCTCGCATTCTCCTTCCACAGCCGCGCGTGGGTCCTGATGCGCGCCGCCAGCGCCTCGAATCCATCGGCCTCAACCTCGAAGGCGTAATGCGTGTAGTCGGGCCGCTGAACCCCGCCGGCCCGCGCGTCGAGCGACAGACACAGCCACAGCGACCCCGCCTCCAGGTAGGCCCCGTCCTCCCAGACCGCCCGCAGCTCACAGCCCAGCAGATCGCGATAGAAGGCGATCGAGCGGCCCAGGTCTGTGACCGCCAGCGTCAGGTGGTTCAGTCCGCTAACCTTCGCTTTGCTCATGGTGCGAGGATGCCATGCGGCCGCGGCGTCAGCCATGGGAGCCGTCCTGGTACCGAACTCTCCGAAGGAGGAAAGCGGACATCACGGTCGCTGTGAGGAGCGGGCCGGCACAGCGAGACGCCGCACGCTGCATCGAGGCCAGCTTTTTCGTCAGGTCTTCCGTTGCCGGACATTTGGAAGCCTGAGGAGCGCAATCTTTCAATATTGTAGAGGTTGACGAGTCATGGATATCTTCGGCCGTGTCTTCCATGTCTCGCACCGAAGAAGCTTTGCGTGAGGTAATTCTCGCGTTCCAGGATGCTGCGCTTGATGACGAACTTTGGATGCGCGCTCTCAAGAAAATGGCTGATCTAACGGGCTCTATGTATGGTCAGTTGATCGGCTTCGGCCAGACGGGCCACGTGGCGTTCAACTGGATAACAGAGGTGCCGCCTGAGATGTTCGTTGCGCTTGCAGCGGTCGGTGGCAACGATCCGCAGGTCAATTCGCGCATCCGTCTCGGAACGCGTGCGCCGCTTCTGCAGGTCGTTGACGAAGCAGACTTCGAAACTGACGCCGACAGCAGAAAGTGCCCCGCCTATGGTGATCACCTACTCAAGTGGGAATCGTCCTACGTCGCCTGCACCAATCTGATCCGCGACGGCAGCGCTACGGTTGGCCTGAGCGTCAACCGAAACGCTCGGCAAGGCGGACTATCATCGGAGCAGAGGCGGTTGTTCGAGGCGCTGATCCCTCACGTCCATAGTGCGATAAGGTTGCGCTCTGCTTGGGCGAGCAAGTCTGCCGCGACCACGATGGCATCGATTCAAGCTCTCGGCGTAACGGCCTACCTATGCGACGCGCAAGGGCAAGTTCTCGCCTTGACAAGAAGTGGCGAAGCGCTGGCGTTGGAACAGGGGCCGGTGAGCATTTCGGGCCGTCGCCTCCAGGTGCGCTCACGCGGCTCAGACGACCTGGCATGTGCCATTGCGCGGCTTTCCGGCCCATCGCCACTCGCCTCCAGCGCGACGCTTGTTGCTGAAGACCCGCGCACCGCTGCCGCGATTGTTTGCGACCTGTTCAGGGTATCGGACCCGACGAGCGAACCGCTCGGCAGCGCCAGGATCTTGGTCGTAGTCAGGTGCGATGATGCGATCTGCCAAGAGCGCATCGCAACCACTGCGGCACAGATTTTCGACTTCACTCCCGCAGAGGCTGAGGTCGCCCACGCGCTGATCAGCGGCCGAACGCCTGAGACCATCGCGCAATTGCGACGGACGAGCTTGAGCACCACTCGATCGCAAATCCGGAGCATCTACGAAAAAGTAGGTGCATCGAGCCAGATCGGCCTGCTCAGCCTGCTCAGTCGATACCGATAGCGGACTCGGCGCGCGATTGAAGCCGCAATCCTCGGCGCCAAAGGGTCCCTGCGTGGGGGCGGCTTGCGGGCAGCCCGTGCTCGCCGCTATCCGCGCGCGCCAATCGAGCCGTCGGTGCCGCCCCTGGCGCAGCCCGTCACGACCATCCGCCGCACTATCTCCTTGGCGTGATCGATTGCCTGCCCAGAAAGGTTTTCGGACCGGCTCTCGATCGGCGGATGCCGGTAATCGTTGCGGAAAGCGTCAAGCCGGCCGGTGATCCAGGTACCCTGTTGCTGAGACTTCCATTCATCCGCTAATCGCCGCGCTGCGAGGTCCGCCTGCTCCGCCGTCTCGGCGCCGCGGGCCAGGAAATAATGCGGCGTGGCCCCATCGGTGGCGAAAGTCACTGCCATCCAGCCGACGCAACGGTCGTCCTGGATCAGGAAGTGCCACTTGCCCCCGCGCTCAGCCGCCTGCCGGCGGATCAGCGTCAGCCCGTTGGTCTCGTTGAGGCTGACAAGCATATCCGGAGCGTCATCTCGCACCATGACGTGCAATCCCGCGCCCGGGACCGCCTCGTGCGCGGTCTCGGGGATTGTTCGGGCGTGGGATGGCCGTTGCGGCAGTCCAGCGGGCAACATCGTCCCCGTTTCGCCCCCGCGCCGCCAGGCGACCTGCTCGAATCTCGACGCGTTCGAGCATTCCGGACAACTCTGAACGGCCAGGTCAAGCTGTGCACGCTCGATATCCTCCGCCCTCGCGCGCATCACGCAAAAAGCCGGGGTTCCGGCCGGAACCGTGCCGTTGGCGGCGAGATAATCAGAAAAGCTCTGTCCATATGTCCGTCGCTCCGCCACCGGCCCAAGCCGGTGCGTGTCAGACAGATAGACGGCCCCCGCCCCCGCATCGACCGCGTAGCAATAGAAGAACTGCGGTGCTTGTGCGGCGGCGGGGGGGGCGGTCGAACCGGCTATTGCCGCGACGGCGAGCTGAATCAGGCCCATTGTATGCCTGTCAGTTCGCCCGATTGTTATTATAGAAGCTGATCGCGTTTAGGGCGGCCTGCTGGTGCGCATCATAGGTGCGGTTGGCGTCTGCCTCGGAATAGCCTTGAGCAATCGCACGCTTGTACATGGTGTAATATTCAAATGCCTGTCCGCACATCGTCTTGAGCTGCACGTCGTTGCCGCCGGAAAGCGCGACCTGGCGATAATTGGACTCGTTCATCATCGAGCATGCGGGAGAGCTTCCAAGCGCGTTCGGGCGCACCGTGACGCCGGCGCCGCCTGTTGCCGTCTGGCCCACTGATCCGGTGAGACCGACATTGTCGTAAACGCCTGTGGAGGACGCCAATCCCTGAGCGACTGATGACCCTCCCCCAGTTACGCTCGCTCCGAGCGCCGCACCCTGCATCATCATGTCGGCATCGCCGCCGTAGGCCCCGACGGCTGCCATGCCCCCAACAGCGCCCATCATCGCGGCCAAGTCTGAGTCTGATGCGCACGCCCCAAGGCCGGACGCGAGCGACAAGGCGAGCACGATGTTCTTGATCCGGTTGTTCACTTCGGTTCCCCCAGTTGGTTCGGAGGCACACTCGAATGACTTTTGGCTGCTGGCATCCTCAAGATTGAGGACGTGGAGAAAGTAAGATCAGACACCGCCTGGTCGCGCAGTTGTGGGCTGATGCGTCGGATCGCAGCTATAGCGAAGGTCTGGATTTCGGCGATTTTCGCGGTAGGCCCAGGAAGTCAAAAAGCTTGGCCGTCGTAGCTATGGACGGCTCCGCGCCGCCACGGCAACAGGACCATCTCGCTTGACGGTCTATAGCTATCGAGTGGCGACGATCCAACGCGTGTTTCGCGCTCGGAAGCTTTTGTTGGCAGTTCTTCGACTGGTGCCGGGTACAGCCGCCACGGAGGTCCAGTGAGTCCGACGCAGACGCCCCCCTGACCTCCCGCATCCCGCCCTCTAACCGCCATGCTTGCGGTTCATCGCCTCCCGGCGTATCAGCCCCCGCAACAAAAAATACCCCGGGAGACGCCTGTCATGGGTAAGACGCTGTTCGATTCCCCGTCCTTCGCGAACCACGAAGGCGTCCACGCCGTCTTTGACGAAAAGACCGGCCTCCGCGGCATTATCGCTGTTCACTCAACGGCGCGCGGCCCGGCCGTCGGCGGCACCCGCATGTGGAACTACGCCTCCAGCGCCGAAGCGCTCGAGGACGTGCTGCGTCTGTCGAAGGGCATGAGCTACAAGAACGCCGTTGCGGATCTCGAGATGGGGGGCGGCAAGTCGGTCATCATCGGCGACAGCCGCACCCAGAAGACGCCCGAGTTGTTCCGCGCCTTCGGCCGCTGCGTCGACCAGCTGGGCGGCGTCTACTACGCGGCGGAAGACGTCGGCGTGTCGGTCGCCGACATCGCCGAAGCCCGCAAGGTCACCCCCTATGTGCTCGGCCTGTCGGACGGCCCGGAAGCCTCGGGCGACCCGTCGCCGGTCACCGCCGAGGGCGTGTTCCGCTCGACCCTGACCGTCGCCCGCCGCCTGTGGAAGCAGGACGACCTGACCGGCCTGACCGTCGCCCTGCAGGGCATCGGCCACGTCGGCGGCTATCTGGCCGACAAGCTGCACGCCGCCGGCGCGAAACTGGTGATGACCGACGTCAACACCGCCCTGCTGTCGGAAGTCGCCGCCCGCACCAAGGCCGAGGTCGTCGCGCCCGACGCCATCTATGACGTCAAGGCCGACATCTACGCCCCCTGCGCCCTCGGCGCGACGCTGAACCCCGAGACGCTGGATCGCCTGACGGTCAAGGCCGTGGTCGGCGCCGCCAACAACCAGCTGGCCACGCCCGAGATCGGCCGCATGCTGTTCGATCGCGGCGTGCTCTACGCCCCTGACTACGTCATCAACGGCGGCGGCATCATCAACGTCGCCTCGGAAATGAACGCCCGCCAGACCGGCGGCGCCTACGATCCGGCCTGGGTCGAGGGCAAGCTGTCCCGCCTGATGGAGACGCTGGAGGAAATCCTCGAACGCTCCGCCGCCGAGAAGCGCCCGACCCACGAGATCGCCGACGCCATCGCCGAGGCCCGCATCACCGCCGCGCGCGACCAGAAGGCCGAGCGGCTCAAGGCGGCCTGATCCGTCCGGAGCGGGGCAGGCGGCTTCGGCTGAGCCCGCCGTTCCATACGTCCGCTTCTGACGCATCGGCACTGTAGAATGCCCGCATGGGCAGGGGGCATCGGCGGCGCGGTGATCGGACGGCAGGTAGACGAGGTAGACGAGGTAGACGGTAGACTCCGGGGTCGGGAGTCTACCTTGCCCGCCGGATTCGCCCCCGGGCGGCATCCGGCCCATCATCGCCGGAAACGCCCCTTTGATTCGGGCCGAGGCGACATGAATCCAACCGACCGCAAGGGCTTCGATCCGCTGCTCATCCTCATGGCGGTGGGCTTTGTCGTGGCGGTCGGGGCGCTGGCCTATCCGGCCTTCCGCGCCGACCCGATGAGCGCCCCGGGCCTGATCCTGATCTTCAGCGTCGGGGCCGTGGCCCTGATCGGCCTGTTCGCCTTCGCCCACAGCGAGCGCCGCAAGCCGCTGGGCGACGTCACCGTCGAACTGCTCGACGCCATGGCCGAGCCCGCCGCCCTGGTCTGGGCCTCGGGCCAGGTGCTGGCCTTCAACGCCGCCTGGGCCGAAAGCAACGGCAGCGTCACCACCCTGCCCAAGGGCCGTTCGGCCGCCGCCCTCTACATGGCCTTCGCCCAGGCCCGCGCGGGCGAGCAGGGCCGCGCCATTGTGGTCATCGGCGACCGCGAGCAGGAGGTGCTGATCGGCCAGGCCGGTGAGGGCCGCTTCCTCGTCCGCGCCGCGCCCGACGCCGCCATCCCGGTCGTGACCGGCGGGCCGCCCGCGCCGGGCTCCAACGCCGCCGAGAGCCGGGCCATGGCCGCCGGCGCGCCGTTCGGCTCGGCCGTCATCGCCGCCGAGGACCTGTTCGGCGGCAAGGTCGAGGAGGCCAACGCCGCCCTGTCGGTGCTGACCGGCCCGGCCGCCGCCCGCGACGCCGCCTTTGGTCATCTGTTCGAGCCCGGCTGCGTCGCCGAGGCCCGCACCCGTCTGGCCGCCGGCTCCTCGGGCCCGATCGAACTGGTCGCCCGCGCCCATCCTGACCGGATGCTGCACCTCTATGTCGCGCCGGAAGGCGACAAACGCCGCGTCTGGCTGTTCGACGTCTCGGCCCAGAAGTCGATGGAGTTGCAGCTGTCGCAGGCCCAGAAGATGCAGGCCGTCGGCCAGCTCGCCGGCGGCGTCGCCCACGATTTCAACAACCTGCTGACCGCCATCCAGCTGCAGCTGTCCGGCCTGCTGGAACGCCACCCGGTCGGCGACCCCTCCTACGAGGGCCTGAACGAAATCCGCCAGACCGCCATCCGCGCCGCCGACCTGGTGCGCAAGCTGCTGGCCTTCTCGCGCAAGTCGACGGTCCGACGTGAACGGCTCGACCTCGGCGAGCTGGTCGGCGAGTTCGCCGTCCTGCTGCGCCGCCTGCTGCGCGAGGACGTGCGGCTGGAGACCGACTACGGCCGCGACCTGCCGGTGGTGCTGGCCGACAAGAGCCAGCTCGAAACCGCGGTGATGAACCTGGCCGTGAACGCCCGCGATGCGATGCGCGGCGTGGTCGAGCCGGGCGCGGGCGTGGTCACCATCCGCACCCTGCGCCTGACCCGCGAAGAGGCCCGCGCCATGGGCTGGGCCGCCCCCCCGACCGCGGCCGTCGCCCTGATCGAGGTGACCGACACCGGCCCCGGCGTGCCGCCCGAACTGCTGGACAAGATCTTCGAACCCTTCTTCACCACGAAGGCGGTGAACGAGGGCACCGGCATGGGCCTGGCCACCGTCTACGGCATCGTCGAACAGGCGGGCGGCCACATCAACGTCTCCAATATCGAGGGCCCCGACGGCGGGATCCAGGGCGCGGCCTTCCGCATCTTCCTGCCTGAGGCGGGCGAGGCCGAACTGGCCGAGACGCCGGTGATCGAGGTCAAGGCCAAGGCGCCCCGCGACCTGTCGGGGGCCGGCCGCATCCTGTTCGTCGAGGACGAGGCCGCCGTGCGCGGCATCGCCGCCCGCCTGCTGCGCCAGCGCGGCTACGACGTCATCGAGGCGGCCGACGGCGAGGAGGCCCTGGCGCTGGCCGAGGAGCACGCCGGCACCATCGACATGATGATCTCCGACGTGATCATGCCCGGCCTCGACGGCCCGTCCCTGTTGAAGAAGGCCCGGCCGTTCCTGGGCGACGCGCCGGTGATGTTCATCTCCGGCTACGCCGAGAGCGACTTCTCGGACCTGCTCCAGGACGAGGTCGGCGTCTCCTTCCTGCCCAAGCCGCTGGACATCAAGACGCTGGCCGAACGCGTCAAACAGGAGCTGCGCGCCGCCTAGACCATTTTTGCTTCAGGTCGAATCGATCTGAATCCCAAAAATGCTCCAGTTTCATTGCGGAGCGAAATCTGAGCCGGGTTAGACTGCGTCCAACTCAACCGATTTCGCTCTAGGTCTACCGGTCGCGGCGGTGCTCCCGGTTCCGGTCCCGGCGGTCGTCCCGGTAGCGGTCGCGCCAGTAGGGCGACTCCGGCGGGATATAGATGTCCCGGTAGCCGTAGTCGCCGGGACAGTATCTCTGGTTCGCCCCATAGGGCAGGCCGGGCGGCGGGGCCCAGTAGCAGTAGGCGTTCTCGTACTCGAGCTCCGCCGCCGCCTGGTCGAGCCCCAGGGCGATGGCCTCCCACATGGCCGGATCGCTGCTGCAGGCGGTGGTCGCCAACGCCGCCGTCGCCGCCAGGGCGAGCCGGATCTTCTTCCCGACAATCATCATTTCGAGCCTCCCGATCCGAAGGTGCCGGGGGCGGGGCGCGTCGGCAACCGACGAAATCTGACGGCTGTCAGCCTGCCTCGACGGCGTCCCGCGCCGCGCGCACGCTTGGGTCCGCCGCCGCGGCGGCTAGGATCCAGTCCCGGAAGCGGGCGATCTTGGGCGAGCGCCGGCGGCCTTCCGGCCAGACCAGCCAGTAGGCGTAGCCGGGGATCAGCTTGACCGACAGGGCGACCGGCTGAACCAGCAGGCCCGCCTCCAGTTCGCGGGCGAACAGGATCGGCGAGGCCAGCGCCACGCCCTGGTCGCCGAGCGCCGAGGCCACCTCCAGCGCCTGATAGTCAGCTCGCAGGCGGGACGGGGCCTGTCCGTCGGCGGCCACCCCGGCGGCGGCGAACCACACCGCCCATTCCTTGTCCAGGCCGATCCGCGGCGCCTTCAGCAGGTCTTCGGCCGTCCGCAGCCCCAGCCTGTCCCGCAAGCGGGGGCTGCACACCGGCGTGAACACGCTGGGCATGACCTCGACGCTCTCCACGCCCGGCCAGTCGCCTGTCCCCGAGCGGATGCCGACGTCGAACCCCTCCCGCGACAGGTCGACGAGATGCGCCGCCGTATCGAGCCGCACCGCCAGTTCGGGATGCGCCAGCTGGAACTCCCCCAGCCGCGGCGCCAGCCACTGCGTCGCCAGCGTCGCCAGGGTGGTGATCGACAGGATCGCCTGGTCCGCCTCGGTCAGCTCGGACAGGGCGCGGCGCAGCAGGGTCATCGCCTCGGTGGCGGCGCGGGACAGCCGCTCGCCCGGCTCGGTCGGAACGACTTCGCGCGGCAGCCGCCGGAACAGGCTCTGCCCCAGCCGCCCCTCCAGCGCCTTGATCTGCCAGCTCACCGCCGCCTGGGTCATGCCCAGCTCTTCCGCTGCGCGGGTGAAACTGTTCAGGCGCGCCGCGGCCTCAAACACCCGGATCGAGGCGAGGGGAATTCCGGCGAGAGGATCGGCCATAAGCAAGCCTTATGCTGAGCCCTCCCAATCTGGTTTGCGGGCGACTGCTGTCAAGCCCATTGTGGCGTTGCCCTCACCGCAGGATCGTCAGGAGACCGAAAATGGAAGAGGCACACCGCATACATAAGGAAGCTGCGTGGGGTTGGGTCAATGTACTCAACGATTGGCGGCATAGCCGCACGCGCGCGCGCATCCGCAAGCCGCAGCGGATCGTGGCGCCCCGCAGCCGGTGATCCGCCGCGAGGCGGACGGTCAGTCGATCGTCCAGCCGTCCGCTTCGCGTAGCGTGTTGTGGATGTCCGTCGCGGCGATCGCCGCCTCGGCCTCCGCCACGGCGATCTGGTTCAGGCCGCGCACGACGTCTCCGGCGGCGTAGAATCCCGGCACGCTCGTTCTTTGATGGGCGTCGACCACCAGGCAGCCGTCGTCACCCACCCGCGCGCCCAGCGCCCGCGCCAGCTCGACGTTCGGCGAGGTTCCCAGCGCCGAATAGACCAGATCGAAGACCCGGAAGGTTCCGCCCCAGCTCAGCGCCGTCACCCGGTCGCCCTCCAGCCTGACGTTGTCGATCGGCGCGCGGATCAGCTCTGCGCCCATCCGGCGCAGTTCGTCCTCTTCTGTCAGCGCTTCCGCCGGACCGACGTGAATGAGCGTCACCCGGTTCGAATAGGTGCGCAGGAAGGCCGCCTCGCGCACCCCCTTGTCGTCCTTGCCGATGATCGCGACCGCCTTGTCGATGGCCTCGTAGCCGTCGCAGATGGGACAGATGCGGACCAGCGACCGTTCGATGGCTCGCTCGACGCCAGGAAGATCAGGGTGATGGTCGACAACCCCTGTTGCAAGCAGCACCGCCCGGGCTCGCACCTCGCGCCCGTTCAGACGCGCCCGGAAGCCGTCGCCGTCCCGCTCGAGCGTCTCGATCCGGCCAGGCTCGATGACGGCGTCGAACTCCAGCGCCTGCTCGGTCATCCGCCTCAGGATGGCCTCGCCCGTGATGCCCCGCGGGAAGCCGGGCAGGTTGTGGCTGACCGGAATCCAGCAGGCCCGCGGCGCGCCGCCGTCCGCGACCAGAACCCGCCTTCGGAACCGCGCGAGATACGTCGCGGCGGTCAGGCCGGCGGGGCCGCCTCCAATGATGAGGACCTCGGGGTCGGCGGGGTTCAGCGGGTTCGCCATGTCGTCGGCCAATAGTCCACGGGCACGCCCCAGCATTCCGGCATTTCGAGTTCCGAGGTGAGGGTGAACTCGCGGCCGGTCCAGGTCCAGGTCGAGGCGGTCCCGCAGTCGCCGATCCCCCGCGCCTTGGCGAAGGCGGTGATGGTGCGGGCCTCGGGCGCGTAGCCGGCGTTGATCGTGGTGGCGGTCGGCTCGTCGGAGGTCGAGCTCAGCCGCGCGGGACGAGGGTCGCGGCCTCCGGGGCCTGTGATGAACCACTCGTGGCCCACGTTGTAGGCGCCCATGAAGCAGGGCACGGCCCACAGTTCAGTCGAGGCGTCGAGTCGGGCCGACATGACCTCCTTCTGGACCCACTCGCTGTGGCTGGTGTCGGCGCGGCAGGCGATCACCGCCGGCAAGGCTTCCAGCGTCGCCGGCAACACCTGGTCCTTGTCCCCGAAGCCGGTCTGGGACACCGCGGGCGCCGGCGTGACCACGGGCAGAGGCGGCGGAGCGGGGACGGCCGAGGCCGGCTTGGGGCCGCGCCGGCGCAGGGCGGTTACGGTGTCCAGCCGCTCCTGCCGCTCGTCGATCCACAACAAGGCGGCCGAGGCGCCGGACAGCGGCACGTCCCCGGCCGAACCGACCAGCGCCACCTGTCCGTCGGCGAGCGCGCGCACGACCTCCGCCGTCTGTTCTGGGGAGACCTCGCCGATCAGGTCGGTGACCTGTGTGAGGGCGTAGACCCGACCGTCGATGTTCAGGGTGAAGGGTCCGGCCTCGCCCTCTGGCGGCCAGTATCCCACCGCCACCTCGGGTCTCGCGTCGGGTCCCGGCGGCTGGGCGACCCTGATCCAGCCGACGCCGTCGCTGGCGGCCGCAAAGGCGAAACAGGCGTTGCCGTTGTCACAGATCGCCATCCAGTCCCGGAAGCCCCGGCGCTCGGACGGCATGTCGCCCGCGGCTGCCGTCTGCGGGCCGGCCTTGTCCGTCCGGGCGGACGACGCCGCGGCGCCCGGTTCGGCGGAACAGGCGGCCAGCATCAGGCCCGCGGCGATCGTGACGAGGCGCATGTGGTTCTCCCCTACAGCTGCCGACGAGCTTGCCGATACTCGGGCCTATCGCTCCGGTCCGCAACTCACGTTCGGAGGGCCGCGACCGTCCGCCCTTTGCGCCCGCGCGTCCCCGCCGCTATACCGCCCGCCTCACTCCCCATTCCCCAATCAGAGGCGCGAAAACGCATGACCAGGATCAAGGTCGCCAACCCCATCGTGGACATCGACGGCGACGAGATGACCCGGATCATCTGGCAGATGATCAAGGACAAGCTGGTCTTCCCGTTCCTCGATCTCGAGCTCGACTACTACGATCTCGGCATGGAGAACCGCGACGCCACCGACGACCAGGTGACGATCGACGCGGCCCACGCCATCCAGAAGCACGGCGTCGGCGTGAAGTGCGCCACCATCACCCCGGACGAGGCGCGGGTGAAGGAATTCGGCCTGAAGAAGATGTGGAAGTCGCCCAACGGCACCATCCGCAACATCCTGGGCGGCGTCGTCTTCCGCGAGCCGATCATCTGCTCGAACGTGCCGCGCTTGGTGCCGGGCTGGACCCAGCCGATCGTGGTCGGCCGTCACGCCTTCGGCGACCAGTACAAGGCCACCGACTTTCTGATGCCGGGCGCCGGCACCCTGTCGATCAAGTTCGTCGGCGACGACGGCCAGGTCATTGAGCACGAGGTGTTCAAGGCCCCTTCGCCCGGCGTGGCCATGGGCATGTACAACCTCGACGACTCGATCACCGAGTTCGCCCGCGCCAGCTTCGCCTTCGGCCTGCAGCGCAATTTCCCGGTCTATCTCTCGACCAAGAACACCATCCTCAAGGCCTATGACGGGCGCTTCAAGGACATCTTCCAGAAGGTGTTCGACGAGGAGTTCGCGGCCGAGTTCAGGGAAAAGGGCCTGACCTACGAGCACCGCCTGATCGACGACATGGTGGCCGCGGCCATCAAGTGGTCGGGTGGCTTCGTCTGGGCGTGCAAGAACTACGACGGCGACGTTCAGTCCGACGTCGTGGCGCAGGGCTTCGGCTCGCTGGGCCTGATGACCTCGGTGCTGATGACGCCGGACGGCAAGGTGCTGGAGTCGGAAGCCGCCCACGGCACCGTCACCCGCCACTACCGCCAGCACCAGAAGGGCGAGGCCACCTCGACCAACTCCATCGCCTCGATCTTCGCCTGGACGCGCGGCTTCTCGCACCGCGCCAAGCTGGACGGCAACGAGGAGCTGGCGACCTTCGCCGCGACGCTGGAGCGTGTCGTGGTCGAGACCGTCGAGAGCGGCCACATGACCAAGGATCTGGCGCTGCTGGTCGGCGACCAGCAAGGCTGGTTGACCACCGAGGGGTTCCTCGACAAGGTCGCCGAGAATCTCAACAAGGCGATGGCTTCCTAAAAGGGGGCTATCGCTCGCGACGCGGCGTCTCGCCTCGGAGAGGCCTCGGCCTTCCTCGCCTGCAAGCAGGTTCGGGCGCAATGACCGCGACCCAGAAAAAAAGGCCCGCCGGATTCGCGTCCGGCGGGCCTTTGGTTTGAGCGAGCTCAACGTTCGTGCATTGATGGACGCATGAAGAAGCTGTTCGGCAACCTGCTGCTGCTGGCCGTCATCGTCGCGGCCATCAGCTTTTTCGCCGCCCCCGCGGTCGCCTTCTTCGGCATCCGTTCGGCGGCGGACGCCAACGACGTCGCCGGCCTGTCGCGTCTGATCGACTTCACCGCCGTCCGTCGGTCGCTTCGGCCTCAACTCTCGGGCGATCCCGCCGTGATCGCGCCCGCTCCGGCCTTTCTCGAAGACCCGATCGGCGCCGTTCGCCGCCAGATCGAACAGGCCCGGCCGTCGGCGGCCGTCGACATCGACGCCTGGTTGACTCCGGCCGCGCTCGCCGCCCTGACCCGGGGCGAGGGCCGCTACGCCGCGCAGCGCACCCGCGTTCCCGCGGCGGTGACGGTCAACCCCACGCCTGAGCCGGTGTTCTGGGGGATAAACCGTGTCCGGCTGGCGGTAAGCGACGAAGGCGGATCGCGCACGGTCTTCACCTTCGAGCGCAAGGGGCCGTTCGAGTGGAAATTGGTCCACATCGGTCTGCCCGAGGGCGTCGCACCGCCCGCGCCTACGCCCGCCTCCCGCTAGCGAACGGTTCCGACTCACGGCAACCGTGGCCGTGGGAAGGCGTTTACGACGCCAGAGGGTCGAATGAAGAAATCACTGATCGTCGGCGTCGCCGCCGGGGCCGTCGTCCTGTTCGTGCTCGTCTGGGCGGCCGCCCCCGTGCTGGCGGCGCAGTCCCTGATCCGCGCGGCCAAGGCCGGGGACGAGAAGAAGATCGAGCGGCTGGTCGACTTCCCGTCGTTGCGCGAGAGCCTGAAGGACGAACTGAACGCCGAACTGGCGGCCCGGCTGCGGCGCGATCCGCGCATGGCGGAGAGCGGTCTTGGAGGGCTCGGCCTGATCCTGGCGCCGATGCTGGTGTCCGGCGCCGTCGACGCCGTGGTCACGCCCGAGGTGGTCGCGCAGATGATAGCCACCGCCGAGGCGCCCGATCCGACGGTTCGCGACATGCCGGAGCCCGGCGACGCCGCCGACGAGGACGACATCCATCAGGCTTGGGGCTATCGCGACTTCAACGCCTTCGCCGTCACCCTGACCGACCGTGACCGCCCCGACCAGCGCCTGGCGCTGATCCTTGAGCGGCGCGGGCTGTTCACGTGGAAGCTGGCCGCGGTGGATATCCAGAACGACGCCGAAGCCTAGCGCGTCAGCGCCGCCCGCACGGCCGCCAGGCCGTCATCGGCCCTCGAGCCGTCCGGCGCCCCGCCCTGGGCGAAGTCCGGCTTGCCGCCGGCGCCCTGTCCGCCCATGGCCAGCACGGCCGCGCGCGCCAGATCGGCCGCATTGACCTTGCCGGTCATGTCGGACGTCACGGCCACTGTGACCGCCGCCTTGCCGTCGGTGACGCCGATCAGGGCCACGACGCCCGAGCCGACCTGTTTGCGGAAGTCCTCGGCCACGCCGCGCAGGCCCTTGCCGTCGACGCCGTCCAGCACCCGGGCGATCAGCTTGACGCCGTTGATCTCCTCCGGCGCGGCGCTCGCGCCCGAACCGCCGCCAAGCGCCAGTTGCTTCTTCAGGTCGGCGACCTGCTTCTCCAGCGTGCGCACCGAGCCCGACAGCGCCTCGACCCGCGCCGGCACATCGGCGGGCTGGACCTTGAACGACTGGGCCAGCTTCTTCGCAACGCCGGCCTGGGCCAGCAGGTACTGGCGCGCGGCCTCGCCCGTCAGCGCCTCGATACGGCGCACGCCGGCGGCGATGCCGCTCTCGGAGACGATCTTGAACAGGGCGATGTCGCCGGTGCGCGCCACATGGGTGCCGCCGCACAGCTCGACCGAATAGGGCTTGTCCGCCTCTGTCAGCGACCGGCCGAGAGTCAGCACGCGGACCTCATCGCCGTATTTCTCGCCGAACAGGGCCACGGCCCCGGCATCGATCGCTTCCTGCGGCGCCATCATCTTCGTCTCGGCGGGCAGATTCTGGCGGATGACCGCGTTCACCTCGTCCTCCATCCGCGCCAGTTCGTCCTCGGTTACCGGGGCGTTGTGGCTGAAGTCGAAACGCAGGCGCTCCGCGTCGACCATCTGGCCCTTCTGGGCGACATGCGCCCCGAGCACATTGGACAGCGCCTTGTGCAGCAGGTGTGCGGCCGAGTGGTTGGCGCGGGTGGTCAGGCGGGCGTTGGCGGTGACCCGCAGCTGAACCCGGGCGCCGATGGCCAGCGTGCCCGAACTGATCTCGATGCGGTGGGCGAACAGGTCGCCGGCGTGCTTCTGAACGTCGAGCACGACGCCCGAGCCCTGCTGGCCGGTGGCGTCGGTCCACTCGATTTCGCCCTTGTCGCCGGCCTGGCCGCCGCCCTCGCCGTAGAAGGGGGTCTGGTCGAACAGCACCTCGGCGGTCTCGCCGGCGCCGAGTTCGTCGACCGACCGGCCGCTCTCGACGATGGCCAGAACCTCGCCCGAGCCCTCGACCGCGTCATAGCCGGTGAAGACGGTCGGACCGAGACGGTCGCGCAGGGCCAGCCATTCGCCGGCCGAGGCGGTCTGGCCCGAGCCGGTCCAGTGTTCGCGCGAGCGGGCCTTCTGCTCATTCATGGCGGCGTCGAAGCCTTCGGTGTCGACGGTGAAGCCGCGGCGGCGCGCCTCGTCCTGGGTCAGGTCGAGCGGAAAGCCATAGGTGTCATACAGGGTGAAGGCGGTTTGGCCCGGCAGCACGCCGCCTTCGCCGAGGTCGCGCGCGGCGTCCTCCAGCAGGCCCATGCCGCGACCGAGGGTGGTGCGGAAGCGGATCTCCTCCTGCTTCAGCGTGTCCTCGATGAAGGCCTGGGCGCGGCGCAGTTCGGGATAGGCGTCCCCCATCTCCTGAACCAGCGTCGGCACCAGACGGTGCATCAGGGGATCGGCGGCGCCCAGCAGGTGGGCGTGGCGCATGGCGCGGCGCATGATCCGGCGCAGCACATAGCCGCGGCCCTCGTTCGAGGGGGTCACCCCGTCGGCGATCAGGAAGGACGACGAACGCAGGTGGTCGGCGATGACCCGGTGGCTGGGCGCCCGGTCGCCTTCGGCCGCCGTGCCGGTTTGCTGTTCCGATGCTGTGATCAGGGTGCGGAACAGGTCGGTCTCATAGTTGGAGTGCGCGCCCTGCAGCACGGCGGCGACCCGCTCCAGCCCCATGCCGGTGTCGATCGACGGCTTGGGCAGCAGGGATCGCGACCCGTCGGCCTGCTGCTCGTACTGCATGAACACGAGGTTCCAGATCTCAACCCAGCGGTCGCCGTCTTCTTCGGGGGTTCCGGGCGGGCCGCCCCAGATGTGATCGCCGTGGTCGTAGAAGATCTCGGTGCAGGGGCCGCAAGGACCCGTGTCGCCCATCGACCAGAAATTGTCCGAGCCGGCGATGCGGGTGATCCTCGATTCCGGCAGGCCGGCGATCTTCTTCCACAGGTCGAAGGCCTCGTCGTCGTCGATGTAGACGGTGGCCATCAGCCGATCGGCGGGGATGCCAAACTCCCGGGTGACCAGGTTCCATGCCATCTCGATGGCGTGTTCCTTGAAGTAGTCGCCGAAGGAGAAATTCCCCATCATCTCGAAGAAGGTGTGGTGGCGGGCGGTGTAGCCGACGTTGTCGAGGTCGTTGTGCTTGCCGCCGGCGCGGACGCATTTCTGGGCGCTGGTGGCGCGCTTGCTCGCCCGCGTCTCCTG
>DASRXE010000230.1:0-3109 GCA_035654315.1 Brevundimonas sp. | reverse complement strand
CCTCGTGGAGGTCGATGGATGGCCTTCCTTGCTCGCCGCGCGCCTCGAGGTTCGGGCCGATGCCGTCCTTGTACGGTCATGTCCGACCCGCGGCGGGGTCCAGCAATGGCTCCGCCGCGCCCCGGCAAGGCCTCAATCGGGGCCGCCAGCCGGACGGCGTGTGGAAAACGACTGCGCGGGGCGGCCTGTCTCGTCGAAACGGTAACAACACAACAGCACCGGGCGAGGCCCGGACGCCCCGCTCCCTCCCCACACCGCTTGCAAGCAAGCGGCGAAGAGTCATGCCCGGTCTTTGACAACCGAACTCACGCCAGCCAGTCGGCCTCCGGCTCGCGCGCCCAGATCTCGTCGTATGAGGGGCGACTGCGCACGATCGCCCAGCGCGGCCCATCGACGAGCACCTCCGGGACCAGCGGCCGCGAGTTGTATTCGCTGGCCAGCACCGCCCCGTAGGCCCCGGCCCCCATGAAGGCCACGAGGTCCCCCGCCTCGACCGGCGCCAGCAGCCGGTCGCGGGCGAAGACGTCCGTCGACTCGCAGATCGGCCCGACCAGATCGTACGGCCCCGTCTCGCCCGCCCGCCCCCGCACGGGCGTGACGTCGTGAAAGGCGTCGTACAGCGCCGGCCGCATCAGGTCGTTCATGCCGGCGTCCAGCACCAGGAAGCGACGCCCGTCGCTCCGCTCATTGACCTGGGTGACCCGGCTCAGAAGCACGCCGGCGTTGGCCGCCAGCAGCCGCCCCGGCTCGAACGCCGCCTCGACCTCCAGGCCGTCCAGCACGCGCGCCGCCATGCCGACATAGGCCTCGATCGACGGCAGGTCCGACTGGCCGTGATAGGGCACGCCCAGTCCGCCGCCGAGGTCGAGCCGGCTCACCGCCAGCCCCTGCGCCCGCAGCGCCAGCGTCATCTCGCGCAGCGCGCGGAAGGCCGCCTCCAGCGGCTCCAGCGTGGTGATCTGGCTGCCGATGTGACAGGCCAGTCCGACCGGCGTCACATGCGGCGAGGCGGCGGCCCGGGCGTACAGCGCCGGCGCCTCCTCGGCCGGCACGCCGAACTTGTCGGTCGCCCCCCCGGTGGTGATCCGGGCGTGTCCGCCGGCGCCGATCTTTGGATTGACCCGGATGGCGATCTCGGGCGCCGCCCCCTTCGACGCGGCGACCGCGATCAGCCGCTCCAGCTCGACGGCGCTTTCGACATTGATCTGGCGCACCCCCGCCTCGATGGCGAAGGCCAGTTCGGCGTCGGTCTTGCCCACCCCCGAGAAGACGATGCGCTGGCCGGGGATGCCCGCCTTCAGCGCCCGCCGGATCTCCCCCTCCGACACCGTGTCCGCCCCGCAGCCCAGCCGCGCCAGCGTCGCCAGCACCGACAGGTTGGAATTGGCCTTCACCGCAAAGGCGATCAGCGCCGCCCCCAGCCCGGCCCGGTGCGCCTCCACGGCCTCGCGGAACAGGCCGTAATGCCGCGTCAGCGTCGCGGTCGAATAGACATAGACCGGCGTGCCGACGGCCGCGGCAATTGCCTCCAGCGGCGCGGCTTCGGCATGAAGCGCGCCGTCGATGCGGGCGAAATGATGCAAGGCCCTAGCGGGGGTCGGTGCCCGAACCGCCGTACGGGTTCGAGCTGGGGCCGCCGTCGATCGGCTGCTGGCTGGGCGGGCGATAGACGGTCGCCGGCTCGACCGGCCCCGGGCCGCGGCCGTCCGGCAGGCTGCGCTCGGTCTCCCGCGCCGGGGGGGCCTCGAGATCGGCCATGCGCCCGCAGGCGGAAACAGGGATCGCCATCAGGACCGCGGCGCCCACGAGAACGAGTTTCTTCATCACAATCCCTTCGACGCGAGGCGCGTCTTCCACTCGGCGATGCGCGCGCGGACCTGTTCCGGCGCGGTGCCCCCGAAGCTCTGGCGGCTGGCGCAGGAAGCCTCGGGCGTGAGCACCTTGTAAACCGCTTCCGTGACGCCCGGTTCAAGCGACTGCAGTTCGGTCAGCGGCAGTTGCGCCAAGTCCACGCCCAGCGCCTCGGCCCGCTTCACCGCCGCCCCCGTGACATGGTGCGCCTTGCGAAACGGCAGGTTCAGCTCGCGCACCAGCCAGTCGGCCAGATCGGTCGCCGTCGAGAAGCCCGACCCCGCCGCTTCACGCATCCGATCCGTATCGGGGTTCAGTGCTGCGACCATCGCCGTCATCGCCCCCAGCGCCAGCGTCAGGGAGTCGAAGGCCTCGAACACCGGCGGCTTGTCCTCCTGCATGTCCTTCGAATAGGCCAGCGGCAGGCCCTTCATCACCGTCGACAGGGCGACCAGCGAGCCCATGATCCGCCCCGTCTTGGCCCGCACCAGCTCCGCCGCGTCCGGATTGCGCTTCTGCGGCATGATCGAGGAGCCGGTGGTCAGATCGTCCGGCAGGCTGGCGAAGCCGAACTGCGGCGTCATCCACACCACGATCTCCTCCGCCAGCCGCGACAGATGTCCGGCGCAGATCGAGGCCGCGGCCAGGCTCTCCAGCGCGAAGTCCCGGTCCGACACCGCGTCCAGCGAATTGCCCATCGGCCGGTCGAACCCGAGCTCTGCGGCTGTCATCTGGCGGTCAATCGGAAAGGGCGATCCGGCCAGAGCCGCCGCCCCCAGCGGGCTCTCGTTCATCCGGATGCGGGCGTCGGCGAACCGCCCCGCGTCCCGCCCGAACATCTCGACATAGGCCATCAGATGGTGCCCGAAGGTCACCGGCTGGGCCGGCTGCAGATGGGTGAAGCCCGGCATCAGGTCCGCCGCGTGCTGCTCCGCCCGCGTCAGCAGCACCCCCTGCAGCCCCTGCAGCTGCTCCACCGCCGCGTCGCAGGCGTCCCGCACCCACAGCCGGAAATCCGTCGCCACCTGATCGTTTCGGCTCCGCGCCGTGTGCAGCCGCCCGGACGGTTCCCCGATCAGCTCGGCCAGCCGCGCCTCCACATTCATGTGGATGTCCTCGAACCGGTCCCGGAACGGAAAGGTCCCGTCGCTGATCTCCGCCCCGATCGCGTCCAGCCCGCCCAGGATGGCGTCGGCGTCCGCCGCCGTCAGGATTCCCTGCTGCGCCAGCATGCGGCAATGGGCCCGCGATCCGGCCA
>DASRXE010000229.1:0-19780 GCA_035654315.1 Brevundimonas sp. | reverse complement strand
TCCGACCTTCGAGCCTTCGCGCCCATCGGAAGAAGCCGCACATGCGTTCCCCCCGTCGACTGCTCCTGCTCGCCGCCGCCTCCGTGGCGGTGCTCACCGCGGCCTCACCGGCCCTGGCCCAGGCGCAAGCCCAGCCAACAGATCCGTGGGCGCACGCTGCCAGCGACATCCCGGCGGACGCCAACGTCCGGTTCGGCGTCCTTCCGAACGGCATGCAGTACGCCATCCTGCGCAACGCCACCCCCCCGGGACAGGCCTCGCTGCGGCTGCGGATCGACGCCGGCTCGCTGATGGAGAACGAGAACCAGCTGGGGCTGGCGCACTTCATGGAGCACATGGCCTTCAACGGGACGACCAACATCCCGGAGAACGATCTGCTGCGCATTCTGGAGCGGCTCGGCCTGGCCTTCGGCGCTGACACCAACGCCTCGACCGGCTTCGACCAGACCATCTACATGCTGGAGCTGCCGCGGACGAACGACGAGACGGTCGACACCAGCCTGCGCATCATGCGCGAGCAGGTTTCCGAGGCCCTCATGGCCGCCGACGCCGTCGAGGCCGAGCGCAACGTCATCGTTGGCGAGGAGCGGCTGCGCAACACCCCCGGCCTCCGGTCGGTGAAGGCCCAACTCGCCCTGCTCGCGCCGGGCCAGCGCATTTCGGAGCGCCTGCCGATCGGCGACCTGAACATCATCCGCACCGCCCCGCGCGAGCGGTTCGTCGAATTCTACGAAGCCTATTACCGGCCCTCGCGCGCGACCTTCGTGGCCGTCGGCGATTTCGACGTCGATGTCATGGAGGCGAAGATTCGCGCCGCCTTCGAGACCTGGGAACCCTCGGCGCCGGATGGCCCCGAGCCGGACCTCGGCACGGTGGCGCCGCGCGAGCCCGCGACCCGCATCCTGGTGGAACCGGGCATCCAGTCGGACATCCAGCTCAACTGGACCAGGGCGCCCGACCTGGATCCTGACACCGTCGCGGAACGGCGCGACGACCTGCTGCGCAATCTCGGTTTTCAGGTGCTGAACCGGAGACTGGGCGAGATCGCGCGCTCGGATAATGCGCCGATCACTTCGGCAGGCGGCGGACTGTTCACGCTGGTCGACAGCGTGGATGTCGCCTCGGTCTCCGCCAACTTCAACCCGGGCGGCTGGAAGGCCGCCCTGGAGACGATCGAGCAGGAACAGCGTCGCCTCGTGCAGTACGGCGTGTCGGACGCGGAACTCCAGCGCGAGATCACCGCCATACGGGCGAATCTCGAGAACGCCGTGGCCGCCGCCGCGACCCGGCGCACGCCGGTGCTGGCCAACAGCCTGGTCAACGCCGTCAACGCCGGCGATGTGTTCAGCTCGCCGCAAACCAATCTCGACCTGTTCAACGCCACCGTGGAGGGCCTGACCGCCGCACAGGTCAACGCCACCCTCGCTCCCGCCTTCTCGGGCGGCGGACCGCTGGCCCTGCTCATCACCCCCGTCGAGATCGAGGGCGGCGAGGCGGCCGTAACCGCTGCGCTCGAGGCGTCGCGGCAGGTTCCGGTTTCCGCCCCCGCGGCCCAGGCCGATCTGGAATGGCCCTACACCAGCTTCGGCCCTCCCGGCGCCGTCAGCGAGCAGCGCGAGATCGCCGAACTGGGCGCCACCGTCGTGACCTTCGAAAACGGCGTGCGCCTGACGGTCAAGCCGACCGATTTCCGCGACGAGCAGATTCTCGTCAACGTCCGGACCGGCATCGGCGGGCTGGGCCTGCCGACCGACCGGTCGACGCCGCAGACGCTGGCTCCGGCCTTCTTCACCCAGGGCGGGGTGGGCAAGCTCACCTTCGATGAGCTGACCCGCGTTCTCACCGGGCGCATCTATTCGGCCGGCTTCGCCATCGCCGACGACAGCTACCAGCTGTCCGGCGCCACCCGGCCCGCCGATCTGGATCTCGAACTGCAGGTCCTGACCGCCTATCTGACCGATCCGGCCCTGCGTCCGGCTCCGTTTGAGCAGATCAAGGGCCTGTTCCCACAGATCGTGGCGCAACAGTTGGCTACACCCGGCGGGGCCTTCCAGGTCCACGGCTCCGGCCTGCTGGCCAACGGCGACAAGCGGGAAAGCTTCCCGACCGTCGAGGAGGTCGCCTCCTGGACGATCGAGGAGCTGCGTTCGGGGGTGACCTCCGGCCTGGCGTCGGGTCCGATCGACGTGATCATGGTTGGCGACCTGACCGTGGAGGACGCCATCGCGGCGGTGGCGCCGACGCTCGGCGCCCTTCCGGCTCGCGGGCCTGATGCGGTCCCGTCTCCGGAGGCGACCACCCTGCGCTTTCCCGCGCCCACGGCCGAGCCGGTCCAGCTGACCCACACCGGGCCGGCCGAACAGGCGCTGGCCTTCGTGGCCTTCCCGACCACCGACCAGAAAGGCGACCGCACCGAAGCGCGGCAGGTCTCCCTGCTCTCCGAGGTCCTGTCCCTGCGCGTGCTTGAGGAGATTCGCGAGCGGCAGGCCCTGGCCTATTCTCCGGGCGTCGGATCCAACGCGTCGGACGTCTATGAGGGCTACGGTTACATCGCCGTCCGCGGCGAAACGGCCGCTGACAAGGTGGACGCCTTCTACGCCGCGGTCGATTCCATCGTCGCCTCGCTGCATGAGGCGCCGCCCACCGAGGACGAACTGAACCGCGCCCGCCTCCCCGTGATCGAGGCGCTGCGCCGCTCCCAGGCCGGGAATGAATACTGGCTGGCCCAACTGGGCGACGTCGCGACCGATCCGAACGAGGTCGAGCAGACTCTCAGCCACATCTCCGATCTGGAAGCGGTGACCCCGGCCGACATCCAGCGCCTGGCCCGCCAATACCTGCGCCCGGATATGGCCTGGAAGGCCACGGTCCGCTCGTCCCAGGCCGCGGCGGAGTAGCAAAAAAGGCCCCGGTCCTTGCGGATCGGGGCCAGTCGCTTCTCAGGATCGTCGACAGAGCCGACGAACATCAATGTATTGGATCGGCGATGACGCCCGGCTGAACGCCGCTGATCAGGCCAGCGTCAGAAAACCCGGCCGCCGACGCCGCCGTCGAGCGTGATGGAGGCGCCCGACACCGCGACGCCGGCCTGTTCGACCACTTCCTCGCGGTACTCGGTGTAGATCTCCTCACGAACCATGGTCAGGATTTTCACCCCGGCCCCGTAGCGGCGCAGCAACGAACGCTCGTTGCATTCGCGCTCGCTCTTCTGGGTGCGGCATTCCACCCGGCCGCCGCGGCCGTGCCACAGGGCCTCGCCCTTGCGGCAGTTTATCGTCTCGCCGCGGTCGAAATCGACATCGCCCACGTACTCGGCCCAGGTGTACTGCAGCCAGGTTCCGGCGAGGCAGCGGTACAGTTCGCCCTCATAGTCGTCGTGGACATCCCGGTCCGGGCGCACCTGTGAGGCCGGATGGGGCACGTTGCGGTCGTCGATGCAGAAGGCGCGGATGACCACCCGCTTCTCCCACCGGCGGCGCGCCTCATAGGGCACGCGGATGACCTGGCGCACGCGCGCGCCCTCGACGGTCAGGCCATTGATGGTGGTCGGATAGGGCTGATCGACCGTCACATAGGCTGACCCGCCGCCTGAAACGTAAACGCTGCCGCCGGCGCGGGCGTTGAGCCCCGCGCGGCTGCGGGCGCCGGCGTCGGCGCTGGCGTTGACGTTGACATTGACGTTGACGTTCCCGCCGCCGCCGCAGCACGGCGGCGCCGGGGGCAGTTCACAGCACGGCGGCGGAGGCGGAGGCGGAGGGGGCGGCGGCGGAGGCGGCTCGCAGCACGGCGGCGGCGGCGGCGGACACACCGGGCCGCACTGGGCGGCGGCGGCGCCCGCAACCGCCGTCACGACCACGAAAGTCGCTACGGCCGGGGTCCAGTTCATGATCCGCACCCGCATGGGCCGACCTCCACATTGAGTCATCGCGGCCCGTGCAAGACGCGGGCCGCTCCAGCCTGCATCTGAACCGCAAAAGCCTTTCGTTTCCGTTGCGTTTCTCCCGGCCCGGTCCTTGCGGCGGACGCAGAAGAGGCGAAGGCTATGTTTCACCCTGATACGCAGTTCCTGATCGACCACTGGACGGCCCTGTCGCGTCGGCCGGAATCGCGCGGGGGAATTCCCGGTCGCGGCGCCCTGGAGCCGGACGTCCTGGGCCTGCGCCTGCCGCGCCTCTTCATGGCGCACCGCTCCGGCGAGGACGCCGTCGTTCGCCTGGCCGGAAGCTGGATCGAGGGTTTCCATGGCGAGGACCTGAAAGGTCGATCATTGCTGTCCCTGTGGCGGACGGCGTCACGGCCGCTGGTTTCCACCGCCCTGGTTCAGACGGTCCGCGAGGGTCGGCCGGTTGTGGTCGTCGCCCTCGCCGGCAGTGTCGCCGCGCAGATCGAGATCGCGCTGCTGCCGCTGCGGGGACCGTCAGGTTGTCCAGATCGGCTGCTGGGCCTGTACGCGCCCGCCGCGACCTTGACGCTCGCCACCGACGAGCCGCGGCTGCTCACCGCCCGCGTTTCGATCGGCGTCGGCGACGCGGCCCGCGCGCCGCTCAGTCTCGCCGCCGTCGGCGGCCGCCGGATCGCCTGAACCGCGCCTCAGGCGGGCTTCAGACCCGCCGCATAGCGCTTCCAGTTCTGCACATAGTGCGCCGCGGACGCCTTCAGCGCCTCGATCTGGCCCGGCTCCAGCTGACGCACCACCTTGCCCGGCTGACCCATGACCAGCGAGCCGTCCGGGATTTCCTTGCCTTCGGTGATCAGGGTGTTGGCGCCGATCAGGCAGTTCTTCCCGATCCGGGCGCGGCCCAGCACTACCGCCCCGATCCCGATCAGGGTGTTGGCGCCGATCTCGCAGCTATGGAGCATCACCATATGGCCCACGGTCACGCCGTCACCGATGGTCAACGGCTCGCCGGGATCGGAATGAAGCACGCTGCCGTCCTGGATATTCGTATCTCGCCCGATTGTGATCGGATCGTTGTCCCCGCGCGCTGTCGCGCCGAACCAGACGCTGGCGCCGGGCTTGAGAATCACGTCTCCTATGAGGGTTGCGTTCGGCGCCAGCCAGTATTCGCCTTCCGGCGGAAGCTGCGGTTTCTTGTCTCCGAGAGCGTAAACATTCATCCGAACACCACCATTTCTGAATAAAACAAGGGCTTTAAGCTCTCGTAAACCACGCTAGCATCAGAGTGTAGATGCGATTCGAGGCTGCTATTTCGGCCCCGGATCCGAAGCCGGATCAAGCCCGGTCCGGTCAGACCCAGGAGAGCGCGCGTGACGCGTTCCGGTCGGCGGGCAGTCCCGCTGGAAACTGGTCCTTCCTCCGACCCGGGCGGATGCGTCGCGTTCCCTTCTCTCCTCACGACCTTCGTTCGAGGCGATGCTTTTGCGGCATCGCCTTTTTTCATGCCCTGGAGGCGTCGATGACCAAGCGTGCGGCAATCAAGCGTCAGACCCGTGAAATGTCCCGTGAACACGGGATACTGGATTCACGACAGTTCACGGAGGACGCCAAGGTGCGGCGGCTTCCCACCCACGCCGGCTGGTCGCCCTACCCCTCCAACGACGACCGCGACCAGGCCTATCTCAAGACGCTCAAACCCAAGTCAGACGGCCAGGCCGAGCTGATGACCGCCATCGATCACCACAACATGGTCCTGGCCCTGGGGCCCGCAGGCACGGGCAAGACCTATCTCGCCGTGGCCAAGGCCGTCGAGGCGCTGGAGGCCGGCAAGGTCGGGCGCATTGTCCTGTCCCGCCCCGCGGTGGAGGCCGGTGAGTCGATCGGCTTCCTGCCCGGCGACATGGAGGACAAGCTCGCGCCCTATCTGCGCCCCCTCTACGACGCCCTCTCGGACCGTCTGTCGATGAAGCGGGTCAAGGCGCTCATGGCCGAGGGGCTGATCGAGATCGCCCCGATCGGCTACATGCGCGGCCGCACCCTGAACAACGCCTTCATCGTCGTCGACGAGGCCCAGAACTGCACCTACGTCCAGCTCAAGATGCTGCTGACCCGGCTGGGGTGGCATTCGACCATGGTGGTCACCGGCGACCCTCAGCAGTCCGATCTGCTGCCCGGCATCTCGGGCCTGTCCGACATAGCCGAACGGCTCGCCTCGGTGCCTGACATCGCCGTGGTGAAGCTGGCCGAGCGCGACATCGTCCGCCACCCGCTGGTGGCGTCGATGATTGGAGTGCTTTGAACCCCCACGACCGATTCTGACGCAGGCCCGTGCCATGATGGCGCATGGGCCTGCGCCAGAAGATGTATCGAAAACCACGCCCGGTAGACTCGGTAGACGAGATAGACGGTAGACTCCCGTTCCGGGTCTCAGACCAGTTCCGTCACCGGCCGCGGCTCTGCCTTGGGCGGGACGGGCTTGCCGCCCATCCTGTCGATCAGGGCGAACACGAACGGATTCAGCGAGATCGACAGCAGAGCCGCCGCAAGAATCAGGTCGTGGGTTTCCCGGCTCATGCCGCCCAGCTGGACGCTGAGCGCGGCGAGGATGAACGAGAACTCCCCGATCTGCGCCAGCGAGGCCGCGATCGTGAGGCTGGAGGCCCTGTCCAGCTTGAACACATGGGTGATGACCAGGGCCGCCAGAGATTTGCCCACGATCACGATGGCGAGCACGCCCAGCACCGCCAACGGCTCGCGCATGAGGATGCTGGGATCGAACAGCATCCCGACGGAGACGAAGAAGAGGACGGCGAAGGCGTCCCGCAGCGGCAGCGAGCGTTCGGCGGCGTTGTGCCCCAGAGGCGAACTGTTCAGCACCAGCCCCGCCAGGAAGGCGCCGAGCGCGAACGAGTGGAACAGGGCGTAGGCCACCCAGGCGATGCCCAGGGCGATGGCCAGGACCCCGAGGGTGAACAGCTCCCGGGACCGGGTGTGGGCGATGCGGATCAGCAGCCACGGCAGGACCCTGGCGCCCACCACCAGCATGATGGCGCTGAATCCCGCCACCTTGAACAAGGTCCAGCCGATGGAGGCGGCCAGATCGCCGGCGCTCAGCGCTTCGCCCGGCTGAATTATCAACAGCGGCAGCACCACCAGCGCGATGACGATGACCAGGTCCTCGACGATCAGCCATCCCATCGCGATGCGTCCTACATCGGCCTTGACCTGTCTGCGCTCCTCCAGCGCCCGCAGGAGCACGACGGTCGAGGCGACCGAAAGGGCGAAGCCCATCAGCGTCGCCTCGAGATCGGGCAGGCCCATCAGCCGGCCCATGCCCCAGCCGAGCACGGTGGCGGCGGCGATCTGGAACAGGGCGCCGGGGATGGCGATCTTGCGCACCTTCATCAGGTCGGCGAGCGAGAAATGCAGCCCCACCCCGAACATCAGCAAGATGACCCCGATCTCGGCCAGTTGCGGGGCAAGTTCCGTGTCGGCGACAAAACCGATGGTGTGCGGGCCCACGACAACCCCCGCGATCAGATATCCAACCAGCGGCGACAGCTTCAGCCGGTTGGCCAACATGCCGAACACGAAGGCCAGCACGAAGCCGCCGACCAGGGTGAGAATCAAGCTGTCGGCAGGCGGCATCGGCGCTCCTTGCGGCGGGCGGTGACTTCCTCAATGGGGAAGCGTCACATCTGCGGGCTGCAACGCCCCGGCGCAAGACTTTGATGCCGCAGGCCGTCGGAGCGCGGCACGATTGCCCCTTCGCGCCCGGCGCGCGGGCTGCTAACCGGTCGACCTCACATTTCAGCGACCCGAATGAAAATCCCACGCATCACCCTGGCCGCCTACGGCTTCGCCATACTCATCATCGTCGTCGACCAGCTGACCAAGGCCTGGGTTCTGTCAGGTCTGGATTTGCGCGAACTGCGCCAGGTCCCGGTCTGGCCGCCGATCCTCAACTTCACCTGGGTCGAGAACCGCGGCGTCAGCTTCGGCCTGTTCGGCGACGGCTCGGCGCGTTGGCTGCTCAGCGTCTTCTCGGTCGTGGTGGCGGGCGTGCTCGGCTGGTGGGCGCTGAAGGCGGACCGCCGCCTGCTGGTGACCTCGATCGGCCTGATCATGGGCGGCGCCATCGGCAATGTGATCGACCGCATCCGGTTCGGTTTCGTGGTCGACTTCCTCGATTTTTCGGGGACCGGCTTCTTCCCCTGGGTGTTCAACGTCGCCGACAGCGCCATCACCGTCGGCGTGATCCTGCTGATCCTCGACAGCATCCTGTCCGAACGGGCGGCGAAGGTTGGCGTGGCCGCCGAAAAGTCGTAATCAGCCGCTTCCTTCAGCGACTACGCGCGCGCCTGCCGGGCGCGCCCAGCCGAGATCGAACATGCGCCTTACCCGCACCGCCGTCCTGACCGTCGCCGCATCGGCCCTCGTGCTGGGCGGGTGCGGCAGCATGCGCAACAGCATCGGCCTGACCAAGGTCACTCCGGACGAGTTTCTGACGGTTTCCACCGCGCCCCTGACCGTGCCGCCGGAATACGGCCTGCGCCCGCCGGCGCCGGGCCAGCCGCGGCCGCAGGAGCTGGCGCCCGAATCCGCCGCCCGCCAGATCCTTCTGGGCCAGCGCCAGGCCGTGACCCGGTCGCCGGGCGAACAGGTGCTGGTCGCCCAGGCTGGCGGCGATCGGGCCGATCCGCTGGCCCGCTACGTCATCGACGACGAGTTCGGCGATCTGGCCCACAAGGAAGAAGGCTGGGCCAACCGCATCCTGTTCTGGCGTCGCGACGATGCGGCCAGCCAGGCGCCGACCACGACCCAGACCGCCAATGGGGCCGTCACCATCGACGCCGCCAGCGAATACGCGCGGCTTCAAGCCCTGACCGGCAGCGAGTCCGGCATCGTCATCGCGCCGCGCCGCGACACGGGCTTCAAACTGCCGGGCATGTAGGCTCGGAATCAGGCTCCGCGGAAAGGCCCGGATGCGACAGCGTCCGGGCCTTTTCCATTCAGGCCTTCGCGGCGCCGGCCCTGAGACCACGCTCCGCCGCCGCAACCACGACCACGCCGCCGATCGTCAGCGCCGCCCCGGCGAGAATCTGGGTCGTCAGCACGTCGCCCATGAACAGCCAGCCGATCAGGATCGAGACCACCGGCGTGGCCAGCAGATAGGGCGTCACCCGCCCCGCCTCGCGCTTCTGGACCAGCCAGAAGACCATGGTGGTGGCCAGCACTGACGAGACCAGCCCTGCCCAGAGCACGCAGGCCCACACCAGCATAGAGGCCTGCTGGAGCGCCTCGACCTGCCCGCGCTCAAACACGGCCGAAGCGAAGGCGAGGCTGGGCAGGGCGGTCAGCGCCAGCAGGCCCTGCATCTTCAACGGCGGTATCGAGGTCGTGCGGCGCGCGACCACGGTTGTGATGGCCCAGGCGGCGCTGGCGGCGATGCCGACCAGAATGGCTTTCCAGTCAGCGATGGCGTGAGGATCCAGCGTCATCCACGCTACACCGAGGAAGGCGACGCCCATGCCTGTCAGCGCGAACCGCGACAACCGCTCGCGCAGCAGCAGGAAGGCGAACAAGGCCGTGAACGGCACCCACAACTGCGTCGCGACCGCTACCGGGCTGACGTCCTGCGCCAGCCAGAACGCCAGATAGATCAGACCGTAGTGGAGCGGCCCGCCAACCCCGACGATGATCAGCAGGCTCTTCCAGTTCGGAAACGGCGGCCGCACGAACGGGATCAGGCACGCCGCCGCCAGGGCGAAGCGCAAGGCCCCGATCAGCAGCGGCGGGACCGTCTCAGTCGCCAGCTTGGCTGCGGCGTTGTTGACGCCCCAGATCACCACCACCGCAACAATGGCGGCGATCTCAATCAAGGACAGTGGACTGTGAGGCTTGTCTGGAGTGATCACCGGACGCCTATGGCACGCGTCGCGAGGCGACGCCGCTCAAAGCGGGTAACCATCCATTTCGCCCTTCAGGCCCTGCTGCCTCAGCGCCCTGTTTCCTCCCCTGCTTTCCGGATCGCAGGAGGGACCGGATCGCCGGCGCAGACTAGAACGGGATGTCGTCGTTCAGGTCGTAGCTTTCCTTGGGCCCGCTCGGCTTGTTGGCCCCGCCGGTCGAAAACCCCGAGGAATAATCGTCGTCGCCACCGCGCGACGCCCCGCCGCCGCTGTCGGCCCGGCCGCCCAGCATGGTCAGTTCACCACGGAATTTCTGCAGCACGATCTCGGTGGAGTATTTCTCGACCCCGTTCTGCTCGTACTTCCGGGTCTGCAGCGAGCCCTCGACGTAAACGGTCGAGCCCTTCTTCAGATAGTTCTCGGCCACCTTGACGATGTTCTCGTTGAAGATGACCACCCGGTGCCATTCGGTCTTCTCCTTGCGCTCGCCGGTGGCCTTGTCACGCCATTGTTCGGAGGTCGCGAGCGACAGGTTGGCGACGCGTTCCCCGGAGTTGAGCGTGCGGATTTCCGGGTCCTTGCCCAGGTTGCCGACCAGAATGACCTTGTTGACGCTGCCCGCCATCATCGAATCCTTTGTTGCAGGCCCACCATGCTTCGCGCTGGCTTGTGGCCGGTTGTCCATGCCCCCCGGCGCCATTCCGACGCGCGGGGGATTGATTTCCGTGCCCGCAACCTAGCCGATTGCGAACCGATGTTCCAGTTTTGTTCGCTACTGACCCGCGGCCGGCGAAGGCGCAGGGTCCGGCGGCGCCGCGACGCCGATGGGACGGCCGCTCTCATCCCGCGCGATCGCCCCCGGCACGGCCAGCCGCCCGTCGCCGGTCCGCGCCATGGCGATGAAGCGGGATCCCTCGAGCGACTTGCCGATCCACACCCCTTCCCGATCGATGAAGATGTACTGGCCATGATAGGCGCCGATGACTTCCTGACGACTGCCGCCCTGACGGAGGAACCGGACCCGCATCTCTTCGAGCCGCGCTGCACAGTATTCGATCTGGGGCTGGTTCTCGGCCAGCTTGTTGAAGACCGGCGGCTCCCCATCCTCGCCGAGCTCGACGGCGAAGCAGACGCCCTCCACGTACGGCGCCTCGACCGAATTGCTGCACGCCGCCAGCGCCAGGGAACCCAGGCCCAGGGCCAGGAAAGGGAGGACACGGGTCATCAACGGAGGTCCGGAAACTGGCAGCTGCGGTCCTGTTCGACCAGGGTACGGAAGCGGTTGTTGTCGGGTGATTGCTCGACCCGCCGGGGCACCAGCCGCAAGGTTGTATTGCCCCAACGGCCATACAAGGCGTCGCCGGGCCGGACGCAGGTGCCGGAATAGAGCGCCTGCACGCAGGCGTTCAGGGACATGTTCGACGACAGGGCGCGCCAGTCGGAACCGGTGTGGCGCAGGCACTGCGCCCCCGCGGCGGCCACCTGGGCCGGTTCGGGCTCGCTGGGTTCCGGTGTCGTGATCGGCGCCGGTTCGACCATTTCGACCGGCGGTTCGATCACCGGCGCCGCCGGCAGGGCGACCAGGGCCCCCGTCTCGTCGACGCCGACATCGAGCGCATCTGTCGCCACGCCGTTCTGACGGGCGCAATCGGCCAAGGTGGCCAGACCCACGAAACGGCCGCCCACGTAACAGCGCAGTTCCCGGGTCGTGTTCAATTCGGGCGCGTCAGCCACATCCACTGTCAGCCCGCCCTGCGCGGCGGGCGGCGGAGCGGGGTCGCGGTCGCGCCCGCCGGAGAAGATCAGGGCGATCACCACCGCAGCGACCACCGCGACGGCGGCGCCGATTGCGATGAGGATGCGGTTGTCCTGGGGCATGAAAGGCTCGCGCGACTGGAGAGTCCAATAACCCCGCCCGGGCCGGGCCCGTCAACCTGCAAGACTCCAGAGCCGCCCTCTACCCCATCAGCCGGTTGAGCGCCGCCTGATAATTGGCGATCTGGGCGGAGAGATAAGCCGGAACCTCGCCGGTTATGACAGGCTTCGAAGACTCTGGAGCGAGGGACCGGTAGGCGTCACGAACGACCCTCATGGCCGCTTTCAATCGCTCCACCGTCGACTTGATCGCTTCCTCGCCGCTGAGGGAGAAGGTTTTCTGCAAGTCGAGTGCAAAGGTCGCGGTTTCGTCGTCGGCGCTCTTGGGGCCGATGAAGCCAGGTGAGAGGCCGAGACCCGCCAACGCGTCCCGCCCGGGCTCTCCAGTGGTCAGAATGGCGCCGGTCCGCCCGTCGCGAGGCGTGATCGACAGCCTCTGAAGGCCAGCCGCCAGACTCTCGTCCTCCCCGGCCTTTGCGTCATCGGTCAAGACCGCAGCCTTCAGTTGACCGAGCGAAGCTCGCTCGATCTTGCGCGCCAAGGTCTGCAGGGTGTCGTTGGCGTCGATCGTCACCGCCCGCGCCCGCCCGCCGTCGGCGGGCGAAATATAGAACCGGTCGCCCGATCTCAGGGCCGTTACAGTCGTTAGCTTCTTGGAATCGCCGGTGGAGACAAGTCCCTGTGGGAGCCCCAGCCGATCCAGCACGCTGGCGCCCCCGGCTGCCACCGCCAGGCTCAACGGAGCGGCCTGCTGATCTTCGCCGGACCAGGTTCGGCTCCATTCCACGGCGCCCGTCAGCGGGTCGAGGCGGCTGAGATAGCCGCGCGTGGGATCATCGTCCTGCGCCCCTGGCGGGCGGTTGGCCACGCCCGTGATCCAGACCTTCCCCTGATGGACTTTCACGGCAGCGGCGGTGTCATCGCCAACGTCGCCATAATAGGTCAGCCGATCGCCGGCGCTGGCCGACAGATCGGTCGACAGTACGGCCACGTAGGCGTCCGAGCCGCCTGAGTGGGCCGTGTTGACGCTCCCCACGTCCAGCGCCGGATTGCGAGTCGCACCGGTCAGCACGACGCGGCCGTCCGTCACGGCGATCCCGGTGACGTCGCCGCTGGCGAGCCCCAGATCCCGTACGCCTGCCAGGCTCGGAGTTCCGCTGGCGTCGAGCGCAAAGTGCCTTACGACCACCCGCCCGCTCTCGATCCCCGCGGTGTAGAGGGAGGCCCCCTCGATCGCCATGGCGCTGACGCTGTCGTCCCCTGCTGTCCCGAACTGGCTGGTCGACAGAGCAACGCCGGTATAGGGCGCCAGACTATGGACCTGGGTGGCCGTAAATCCCTGTACGTAGCTGTCCCATCCTCCTACGGCCAAGGTCCCCGGCATGGCGGATTTCGAGCGACCGGCGACATACACCCGCCCATCCGCGCCGAAAGACACCGCCGTGGCTTCGTCCGCCGCTTTCGCACCACGCCGCTGGGTCCAGAGCTCCTCGCCTGCGGCGTCGAACACGGTCACGAAGCTGTCCGCCTGGGTCGGATCGGCCACGGTCTTTCCGGGCTCCAGCGCGCCGGTTACCGATCCCGCGACGGCTACGCGGCCGTCGGCCGCGATTGAGATGGCGAATCCACTGGCTTGCGAGGACGCGCCGAGCATCCGCGTCGCCACCAGGCGGCCGGCCGAATCGTATTTCATCAGGGCGACGTCCCGCTCGCCCTTCACCGGCTGATCGCCGGGCCCCGCCTCGATGTCGGCGACCAGCCAGAGCGAGCCGTCGGCGGCCGTGGCGCTCGCTCTCACCGTTTCGACGCCTTCCGGCAGGGCTGTCTGGAATGCGCGTCCAGCGACCCAGTTATTCTGCTCGACACCAGGCAGCGGTTCCGGTGCATCACCGGAATCGCTTTGGAATTTCAGAAGTTCGTGCCCGCCGGCGCTCGCCGCCTGGACGACATAGACTGCGTCCGAAGCCTGCGGCGCGGTGAAGCTGACGGTCTCGAGGCTCGTGCCCCGCACGGAGAGCGCCCATTGGTCGGAGCGAGCCGGTAGAGTGATCGTCTTGTCCCCGACCTTCAGGGTGCGCGGACCGCTGTTGACCTGTTCCCGTCCCAGCCGAGTGGCGACGCCCGCATCCATCAGCTTGCCGTTTATGTGCGCGATGACATTGTCGAGCGTGCGAACCTCCCCTTCCATCTCGGCGAGATCGATCGACACCGTCGTGTCGCCGGTGAGGTCGCCGATCGTGATATCAAAAACGACCTCCCCCTCGAAGGCCGCGACGGAAGACGCCAGCGAGCCGTCATGGACCGGCCGGGTCACCAGCCGCGTGGTGTCGCGCGCGACCGCGGCCGTTGTCTGCGCCTTCGCTGTCGAGACGCCCTGCACCATGCGGACGTCCTCGAACCCGGCCGATTGTAGATAGCCGCCGACCTCGGCGAGCCCGGACGCGAACCGCTTGCTGATGAGCGCCGTCTCGCTCGCGCCAAGGCCGCGCTGTCCGGCCCGATCAGCCAGGGCCGAAAGCGCGGTCAGGCCCTGGTAGAGGGCGAACAGCTTGCGGTAGTCCGCCGACCCTCCCGAAACGTCGAGACGTGCGGACGATTCATCGATCAAGCGTCGTCCGGCCAACGCCGCGCGCACCAGCGTGTCAGGCTCTGGAACCTTGGCGACGGCATCCCAGGGCGGTGTGGGCTGCGACTTGCGAGTCGCGACGCCGGGCGAAGCGGCGCCGGGGGTGAACGCCGTAGTTGACGATACCCCGAACAGACCCAGCAGATAGCTGTTGTTGATCACAGATGGCTCCCACCGACCAATATGGGGTCTCGGCCGTAACGAGCCCTTAACGTTCGTCGTCGGAGCGACTTCAACCGCGACTCAGGGAACAATGGTCGGGCGGGCTCGTTATCGGCGCGCCGGATGAGGAGGACGCTGTGAAGAACGCCTTCGTCAATGCCTTGAAATCGTTACTCTCTCTATACGGACTTGGCTCACGCACCGCCCTGCGGCGACGCCCCGCGCCCGTTCAGATCGGTCCCACCGGCATGCGCCGGCCGGCCTAGCTGCGGAACAATGACAGGATGATCTGCGGCGCCTGATTGGCGATGGACAGAGCTTGGGCGCCCAGCTGTTGTTGAACCTGGAGGGCCTGAAGCCGGGCGCTTTCGCGGGCCAGATCAGCGTCGACCAGCTTGCCGATCCCGGTCTCAAGCGAGTCCATCAGCTTGGTGACGAAGGTGTTGTGCGTTTCGATCTGTTTGGCCTGGGCGCCCAGTTCGGCCATGGCGGAGTTCACCGTCGCCAGGGCCGTATCGACGGCCGTGCGGGCGGCTGTCGCACCCGCCGTGGTGAGCAGGCTCAGCCCGTCGAATCCAAGGCCGGGGCTGGCGGCGGTGGTGAAATTATGCGGATCCATGGCGATGGTGTCGCCTGCGTCCACATTGGCCAGGAAATTCATGGCAGTGGTCTCGGAGCCGTCCAGCAAATTGACGCCGTCGAATGAGGCGCTGTCGGCGAACTGCTGCACCGAGCGCACCAGCGCCTGGAATTCGTCGTTGTAGGCCGCCCTGGACTCGTCGGTTTGCGACGGGTCGGAAGCGGCCACCACCTTCTGGCGCATTTGAAGGATCAGGTCGGAGATCGATTCTCCAGCCGCCAGGCTCACATCGGCGATCGAGGTGGCCCGGTCGAGACTGGTCTTCACCGCCTCAAGCGCGCCCCTGTCGGCCCGCTGATTCTGCGCGATCGCCCAGACGGCCGCGTTGTCCTTTGCGCCCTGAACCTTCAAGCCGGTGCTGACCCGATTCTGGACCGCCGACATCCGGTCGTTGATCTGATTCAGGTTCTGCAGCGCGATGAGCGCGGAGGCGTTGGAGTGTACGCTATTCGACATGGCTTTCGCCCCCGACAAATCTGTGGGGCGATAGTTACCGGCGGAGTCGTGAGCGTATGGTTAACGCGGGCTGACCGGGCGCGCAGCCGCGGCCCGGCATTGATTCGATCTACGTCCGCCCCTCAGATCGTGGTGTCGATCACCGCCCCGAGGTCGTAGTTGTCTTGCTGGCCGAGGCTGACGACCTCTTCTCGAGGCACCTGGCGGACGATCTCGCCGGTTTTCCGGTCCAGAGTCTTGTAGACGAACGACCCCGGACGGAGACCCTCCTCGATCACCAGCCGGTACTGGGCCAGACGCTCAGCGTCCGTTGCTTGCCTGGAGTCGGCGTTGTCGCCGGCCCCGGACTGGGGCGAGGTCTCGACGACAACCGCCGCGACCGCGCGAATGGTGGGATCTGCATTCATCTCGTAAACGACGGCGGTGAGGCCGCCGTCTCCCGATCACGAACGCCCGGGAAGCGAGGCGGAGCCGCGAACGGCTCCGCCTCTTTCCCTGTTCCTTAGCGGAACAGGCCGAGCAGGATGGAACTCGACTGGTTGGCGATCGACAGCGCCTGCACACCCAGCTGCTGCTTGGTCTGCAGAGCCGTCAGGCGGGCGCTTTCCTTGGCCAGGTCAGCGTCGACGAGGTTGCCCACGCCGGCTTCCAGGGCGTCCTGAAGCTTCGAGTTGAAGGTCAGTTGACGTTCCAGGGATTTGGACGTCGTGCCGAGGGTCTGCATGACGCCGGTGACGCTGGCGATGCCGGCGTCGACGATCGCTTCAGTGTTGCCGGCGCCCAGAGCGGCCGCCAGGCCCGACAGTCCGCCCAGAGCCGCTTGACCGTCGAACTCGGCGGCCGTGACGGTGGCCGTGACCTCGGCCAGCAGGGAGGCGTAGTCGGCGACATAGGCCGCCTTGTCATCGGTGCCACCATCGTTGATGGCGACGGCCAGCGCCTTCATCTCCTTGAGGGCTTCCATGATCGATTCGCCGGCGGCGAGGCCGACGTCATTGACCGAACGAGCCCGGTTGAGAGTGTTGTTGCTCGCATCCAGGCCGGCGATGCTGGCCTTCTGGGTCTGGGCGACGGCCCAGATCGCGCCGTTGTCCTTGGCGGACGCGACCTTCAGGCCGGTGTTCACGCGGTTTTGCACGACATTCAGCTCGCGGCTGGTCGCGTTCAGGTTCTGCAGCGCAACGAGAGCGCCGACATTGGTATTGATGCTGTTAGCCATTTTGGCTGTCCTTTTGTCTTCGACATGTCCGACGCCGTTTTGGCCGCCGGGAGCATTCTGCTCAGGCTCTCAGGAGCAAGGATGGGGCCACGGGTGAAACCCCCATGCCAGTTCACCAGCCATTGATTTTGTTGCGGTAGTTCTTGTTTACGACGTTGTTCACCCGGCAAGCCCTGCAGGGTTTCGGCAGTATTTGCCGGGTGGTCGGCACTTCATGCCGGCAGTGCGCTCGGGCGGCCACGACGTTTCGACCGGCCGCGTCGACCGGTCCCTCGACGACGAAAAGGCCCCCCGAGGGGGGCCTCCAGCCGCCGCCGCGAGGCGGCCGCGCATGTTCGGGGCGAAGGCGGAGCCGCAGCGAACTCCGCCTCCTTCCCGATTTCTTAGCGGAACAGGCCGAGCAGGATCGAGCTCGACTGGTTGGCGATCGACAGCGCCTGCACACCCAGCTGCTGCTTGGTCTGCAGAGCCGTCAGGCGGGCGCTTTCCTTGGCCAGGTCGGCGTCGATGAGATTGCCCACGCCGGTTTCAAGGGCGTCCTGAAGCTTCGAGGTGAAGGTCAGCTGGCGTTCCAGGGACTTGGAGGTGGTGCCGAGAGTCTGCATTCTCGTTGCGACCACGCCGATGGCGGTGTCGACGGTCGCCTCGTCGGTCGTCGCGCCGGTGGCCATGGCGGGCGCCAGGCCCGACAAGGCGGCCTGGCCATCGAACTGGGCGGCTGCGATGGTGGCGGTGATCTCGGCGGCCAAGGCGTCGTAGTCGGCGATATAGGCGGTCTTGTCATCGGTGCCGCCGTCATCGATGGCGACGGCCAGCGCCTTCATCTCCTTCAGGGCTTCCATGATCGATTCGCCGGCGGCCAGGCCGACGTCATTGACCGAACGGGCCCGGTTGAGGGTGTTCTTGGTCGCGTCCAGGCCCATCATGTCGGCCTTCTGGGTCTGGGCGACGGCCCAGATGGCGCCGTTGTCCTTCGCGGTCGCCACCTTCAGGCCGGTGTTCACGCGGTTTTGCACGACGTTCAGCTCGCGGCTGGTCGCGTTCAGGTTCTGCAGCGCAATGAGGGCGCCGACGTTCGTATTGATGCTGTTAGCCATTTTGGCTGTCCCTTTTGTCTTCGACATATCCGACGCCATTTTGGCTGCCGGGAGCGTTCTGCTCGGTTTCTCGAAGAGCAAGGACGGGGCCAGCTTGCAGCCCAACGACTTGCCCAACTGGTCACTGAATTTATTGCGTTATTCGTCCCGTCTTCGGCGTTTGCCCGGCAAGATTTTCCAGCCCCGGGCAGCTTTTGCCGAACGGGCGGCAGGTCGTGCCGACAGCCACGCGCTTCCTGTCATGCCGGCCGGTGCACTACGGAAGCGGCAGCCGATATTTTCGCGGCGCGGCCTCCCTCGCCCACCGGTCCTGCAATGTCCGTTCGGCCATCAGGGTCTCGACGGCCAGGGCGCGGGCGCTCTCACAAGCGACCAGCCGGGCGCCGCGCTCGACATAGGCGATCTCCAGGTCCGCCTGGGTCGGATGCTCAGGCAGGCGCGGCAGGACGCAGGGCAGCGTCGCCGCCTGTGGCAGGGCCAATCGCGGCGGCGCCGCAGACGGCGGGGGCGAGACGGCACAGCTCGCGATCGTGGCGGAGAAGGCGATCGGCGCGAGCCGGATCCAGTGGAATAGATGCGTCATGGGCGCTCCCGGCCTGGGCCGCGGCGACGGCGGTCGCCTGCTCAATCGCCACGGCCTGTTGATGATGGTGTTCGAGGCGGCGGGCCTGTTCGGCCATGCCTTCTGTTTCCAGGCCGCGCGCGACAGCGTCCGACACGGCGGCCGCGGCCTGCGCCTCGGCGGCTCTCAAACGCCGCCCGGTCAGGCCAAACGGATCCCAGCGCAGTCCAAGCCCATGGCCGAGAACGGCGACGACGATGACAAGCGCCACGGCCAGCAGGCCCCAGCCGGCTGGAGTCAGCACCCGCAGGGGCGACAACGTCCTCATGGGAAGACCTTCCGGTCGAGCTCGAAATGCGGTCCGTCCCGCAACCTCGGCCAGTCGCCGCCCCAGACGATGGCCGTGCCCTGCCGGACGGCCGCGGCCTTGAAGGCGGCGGCGATGCGCGGATAGAGCGGCCAGTCCCAGCGCACCTGGCCGTCCACCATGGCGGCCACGTCGACGGCGTGGCCGGTCAGATGGCGCGAGTTCTTCGTCCGGCTGGCGCCGGCGCGGACCAGCGCCGCCTGCCGCCGGGGCGTGCGCACGCCTTCGGTCACCATGAAGTCGACGGGGCTCAGGGCCACGGCCTCGCGCACCAAGGCGATCAGCCGGGGATGAACCCCGTCCAGCCGCCTCAGCGAGCGTTCGGAGAGATGGAAACCCATCAGTGTTCCTCCCCGCCCAACCGGGGCCGGAGCGTGCGCAGGCTGGCGATCAGCTGCTGGGCCGTCGGCGCGACCAGATACAGGATCATCGTCAGGGCCAGCAGCGCCATCAACGCATGCGCCAGCCTTGGCGCGGCTTCCGGCGGCGTCAGGACGATCAGTCGGTCCAGCAACAGCCAGGCGCCGCCGCTGGTGGCGAACACATAGAGGCGGCGCCACAGCCAGCGCCCCTCGGCCAGGGGCGATGGCGTGGGCGGAGCGTTCAACGGGCCGGTCATCGTTCGTCATCCCGGTCTTCGGCGCGATGACCGCCCATGCGCCGATCGGCGCCCGCCTCGGCGTACAGGCCGTCTTCCGATAACCGGAACGGAACCTCCCACGCCTCCCGGTCCAGCAGGGCGGGACGGTCGTGGTTGCGTATCGATCTCCGGCGCCGAACGGAAAAAAACGAGTCGAAAGAGTCGACAGAGTCGACATCGGCGTTGGTGGAAAGCGCGGCTTTGGCAGCGCGGGGAGCAGTCCGGATCATGGCGTTCATCCCTGCGCGATCAGCCAGACGCGACCGCTCGCGCCAGCCCCGCCCGCACCACCAGCGGTCTGTCCGGCCCCGCCGCCGCCGCCGCCG
>DASRXE010000228.1:0-2827 GCA_035654315.1 Brevundimonas sp. | reverse complement strand
CGGCGACGCTGCAGACCTGCCGCGAGGCAGTCCGCAAGGCGGGCGGGGTGGCGCGGTTCGCGGCCATCGGCATCACCAACCAGCGTGAGACGGCGGTTATCTGGGATGCGGCGACCGGCGAGCCGCTGCACCGCGCCATCGTCTGGCAGGACCGGCGCACGGCGGACGTCACCGGCCGGCTGGCGGCGGCGGGGCATGAGCCGATGGTGCAGGCGGCGACGGGGCTGATCCTCGACCCCTATTTCTCCGCCTCGAAATTCGCCTGGCTGCTGGACGCCGCGCCGGGGTCGCGCGAGCGGGTCGAACGCGGCGAGGTCAAGTTGGGCACGATCGAGACCTGGCTGATCTGGAAGCTGACCGGGGGCGCCAGCCACATCACTGACGCCACCAACGCCAGCCGCACCTCCCTGATGGATCTGGCGACGCGCCAGTGGCGGCCGGATCTGGCCGGGCTGTTCAACGTCCCGATAGCGGGACTGCCGGAGATCCGGGACTGCGCCGATCATCTCGGCGACTGCGAGGCGTCGCTGTTCGGCGCGGCCCTGCCGATCCACGGATCAGCGGGGGACCAGCAGGCCGCACTGGTGGGACATGGGGCGCTGAAGGCCGGCGACGCCAAGATCACCTATGGCACCGGCGCCTTTCTGGTCGCCAATGTGGGCGGCGAGCCGGTGGCGTCGACCAGCCGTCTGCTCGGCACCTTGGGCTACGCGGCGGACGGGCAGGTCGCCTACGCCCTGGAGGGATCGATCTTCTCGGCCGGCTCGGCGATCCAGTGGCTGCGCGACGGGCTCAAGGTGATCTCGGAGTCGCGCCAGTCCGAGGCGATGGCGCAGGGGCTGAAGGACAACGGCGGCGTCTACCTCGTCCCCGGCTTCACCGGGCTGGGGGCGCCGTGGTGGGAGCCGGAGGCGCGCGGGACCATCGTAGGGCTCACGCGGGATTCGGGGCCGGCGCAGATGGTGCGGGCGGCGCTGGAGAGCCTCGCCTACCAGACCCGCGACCTGCTCGACGCCCTGGCGAAGGACGGCGCCCCGAAGCTCAAGGTGCTCAAGGTCGATGGCGGCGTCACCGCCAACGCCTTCGCCATGCAGTTCGTCGCTGACATCTGCGAGGTCGTGGTCGAGCGGCCGGCCTTCCAGGAGATGACGGCGCTGGGGGCGGCCAAGCTGGCGGCGTTGGGCGTCGGCCTGATCGGCGATCTGGAAGACCATCCCGCCGAGGCCCCGGCGCGCTGGGAGCCGCGCATGGCGGCCGAGGAGCGCGAGCGCCTGCTCAAGGGCTGGCGCGGCGCGGTCCGGGCCGCCATCATCGCCGCGCAATGAACCAGCTCGACCTCGAAGACGCCCAGTCGACCTTCTCCGGCACCCGCGAGGTCGATCCGCGCTACGCCCTCGACGCGGCCCGGCTCGGCGACTGGCTGTCCGCCAACATCGAGGACTACGCCGGTCCGCTAACCGTGCGCCAGTTCAAGGGCGGCCAGTCGAATCCGACCTATGAACTGACCACGCCGGGCCGCACCTACGTGCTGCGCCGCAAGCCGCCGGGGACGTTGCTGGCCTCGGCCCATGCGGTCGACCGCGAGTTCCGGGTCATCTCGGCCCTGCACAGCCGGGGCTATCCGGTGGCGCGGCCATGGGCGCTGTGCACCGACGAGGCGGTGATCGGCTCGATGTTCTACGTCATGGACAAGGTCGAGGGCCGGGTGCTGTGGGACCTCAAACTGCCGGGCCTGAGCCCCGATCAGCGCCGCGCCGTCTACGACGCCCAGGTCGACACGCTGGCGGCGCTGCACGCCTTTGATCCGGCGGCGATCGGCCTCGGCGACTACGGCCGGCGGGGCAACTATTTCGAGCGGCAGGTCGGTCGCTGGACGAAACAATACCGGGCTTCCGAGATCGAGCCGATCGCGGCCATGGACCGACTGATCGAGTTCCTGCCCGCCACCCTGCCGCCGGAAGGACCGGCGCGGATCGTCCACGGCGACTTTCGGCTCGACAACCTGATCCTCGCCCCCGACGCGGCGGAGGTGCGGGCGGTGCTGGACTGGGAGCTGTCGACGCTGGGTGATCCGATGGCCGACTTCTCCTACCTGCTGATCGCCTGGGTGATCCCGGCGACGGCGCGCAACGGGCTGGCCGGCGCCGACATCGAGGCGCTGGGGATTCCGACGGTGGAGCAGATGGTGGCGCGCTACGCCGGCCTGACCGGAGCGGCGCCGCAGAACCTCGACTGGCTGTTCGCCTACAACCTGTTCCGGCTGGCGGCCATCTGCCAGGGCATCGCCGGGCGGGTGCGCGACGGCACCGCCGCTTCGGCCCAGGCGAAGACGATGGCGGCGCAGGTGCCGATGCTGGCCGAAGGGGCGCTGGCCTTCGCCAGGAAGGCGGGTGCCTGACCTCCGCCTGGAGCGAAATCGGTTGAGCTGGACGCAGTCTGGCTCGGCTCAGATTTCGCCCCACATTGAAACTGGACCATTTTTTGGATTCAGGTCGATTCGACTGAAGCAAAAATGGTCTAGTTGGTCAGCACCTGCACGCGGGTCCACAGGGCGCCGCGGTTGAGCACATGAACCCTCAGCCGCGCCGGGGCGCCCGGGGCGAGGGTGCAGACCGGATAGTGGTCGCCGAAGCCGTCGGCGCAGAGCAGCTTGCCCGAGGCGTCGCGCACGGTCAGGTCGACGTCGGTGTCGCCATCGCCGATGGCGGCCACGCGCAGGATCTCGGCCCCGCGCGCGTCGATGTCGAAGCTCCAGCTTTCCCGCGACCCCAGACGCTTGACCGTCGACACCGGGCCGTCGCCGAACGGAGATGACTGCACTCCGACC
>DASRXE010000227.1:0-2378 GCA_035654315.1 Brevundimonas sp. | reverse complement strand
GGCCGGGTGTCCGACCGCCGCGTCGACGCCGGCAACCTCGTGGCCGGCGGCTCGTCGGCGGCGGACGTGCTGACCACGGTGGTCTCAAGTGCGCCGATTCATTTCGTGTTCGACGGTTCGGAAGCCGTGCTGCTGAAATATCAGCGGCAGGCCCGCCAGGGCGCGGCGCCGATCCAGGTGCGGTTGCAGGACGAGTCGACCTTCACCCGTTCGGGCACGCTCGATTTCACCGACAACGCAGTCGACACCTCGTCGGGCGTGATCCGCCTGAGGGCGGTGATCCCCAACGCCGACGGCTTCCTGAAGCCCGGCATGTTCGGCCAGGCCCGCCTCGCCGGAGCGGGCACCTACACCGCCATGCTGGTGCCGGACGCCGCCATCGCCACCGACCAGGCGCGGCGCGTCGTCTATGTCGTCGCCGCGGACGGAACCGTGGCCCCTCGCGCCGTGCAGTTGGGCCCGCTGGTCGATGGCCTGCGCGTCGTTCGCTCGGGCCTGCAGCGCACCGACCGCGTCATCATCAACGGCGTCCAGCGCATCCAGGCGCCGGGCATGAAGGTGCAACCGAAGACCGGCCGCATCCAGCCGGTGGCGCAGGAAGCGCAGGCGCCGGTGACGACGCCGGCCCCGGCCTCGACCGCGACCTTCGCCAACAGCCTGTCCTCGGGCGACTGAGCCGGACATGAACATCTCACGCTTCTTCATCGACCGGCCGATCTTCGCGGCCGTAATCGCGGTGTTCATCACCCTGGTAGGCGTCTTCTCCTACCCGCTGCTCCCGCTGTCGCAGTATCCGGAGATCGCGCCGCCGACGATCACCATCAACACCGCCTATCCGGGCGCCTCGGCCGAGACGGTGGCCGAGACGGTCGCCGCGCCGATCGAGCAGGAGGTCAACGGCGTCGAGGGCATGCTGTACCTGTCGTCCTCGTCCACCGCGGACGGCACGGTGGCGGTGACGGTGACCTTCCAGCCCGGCACCGATCTGGATGCGGCGCAGGTGCTGGTCCAGAACCGCGTCGCCCTGGCCGAACCGCGCCTGCCTGAACAGGTCCGCCAGATCGGCGTCACCGTGAACAAGCAGGAGAGCGGCTTCCTGATGATCCTGGGGCTGACGTCGCCGGACAAGTCGCTGGATAACGACTACGTCGGCAACTACGCCCAGTCGGTGCTGCGCGACCGCCTGCTGCGCATCGAGGGTGTGGGCGCCGCCCAGGTCTTCGGCGGCGGCAACTACTCCATGCGGGTGTGGATCGACCCCGCCAAGGCGGCCGAGCGCGGCCTGACCGGGTCGGACGTCGTCGCCGCCCTGCGCGCCCAGAACGTGCAGGCCGCCGCGGGCGCCATTGGTCAGCCGCCCTTCAACACCAACGCCGCCGCCTTCCAGCTGCCGGTGCAGGTGCAGGGCCGTCTGAGCGATCCGAACCAGTTCTCGGACATCGTCATCCGCACCGACGCCGAGGGCCACGTCACCCGCGTGCGCGATGTGGCGCGGGTCGAACTGGGGGCGCAGGATTACGGCATCCGCGGCTTCTTCGACGGCGAGCGCGGCGTCGGCGTGGCCATCATTCAGCAGCCCGGCGCCAACGCCCTGGGCACCGCCGAGCGCGTGCTCGCCGAAGTCGAGGCCGTGCGGGCCGAACTGCCGCAGGGCATGGACGTCTCGATCGCCTACAACCCGACGGAATTCGTCGCGGCCTCGGTCGAGTCCGTGCAGCACACCCTGTTCGAAGCCGTGATCCTGGTCGTGCTGGTGGTCATCGTCTTCCTGCAGACCTGGCGGGCGGCGATCATCCCGATCGTGGCCATTCCGGTGGCGCTGGTGGCGACCTTCGCCGTCCAGCTGATGCTCGGCTATTCGATCAACTCGCTGAGCCTGTTCGCCCTCGTGCTGGCGGTCGGCATCGTCGTCGACGACGCCATCGTCGTGGTCGAGAACGTCGAACGCTACATCCGCGAGGGGCTGACGCCGAAGGAGGCCGCCTACCGCTCCATGAAGGAGGTGTCGGGCGCGCTGATCTCGATCGGTCTGGTGCTGGTCTCGGTGTTCGTGCCGACCATGTTCGTGCCGGGCATTCCCGGCATCTTCTATCGCGAGTTCGCCATCGTCATCACCACGGCCTCGGTCGTGTCGCTGCTGGTGTCGCTGACGCTGTCGCCGGCCATGGCCGCGCTGCTGCTGAAGCCGCACAAAGCCCATGGCGTGACCCGCAAGCCGGGCGCCTGGGGCACGGTCGTCTATTACGGCGGCTGGGCCGGACGTCGGTTCAACGAGGGCTTCGACTGGCTGTCGGACAAGTATGGCCGCCTGACCGCGCGTCTGGTGCGGACGGTCGGCATCGTGCTGATCATCTATGTCGGCCTGCTGGGCCTGACCG
>DASRXE010000226.1:0-15571 GCA_035654315.1 Brevundimonas sp. | reverse complement strand
AACCTCGAGATCACCACCATCGATATCGGCAACCCGGCAACAAACATCATCCCCGCCGAGGCGAAGGCCCGCCTCAACATCCGCTTCAACCCAAACCACACCGGTGACGCGCTCATCGCCTGGCTCAACGCCATGGCCGGCGAAGCCCAGGCCGAGAGCGGTCTGCGCATCGAGCTGGAGCACCTGTGCTCGGGCGACGCCTTCCTGACCGAACCCGGTCCCTTCGTCACCGGCGTTCAGGACGCCGTCGAGGCCGCGACCGGCCGCCGCCCCGAGGCCTCGACCACCGGCGGCACCTCCGACGCCCGCTTCATCCGCGCCATGGCCCCGGTTCTGGAGCTCGGCCTCGTCGGCCAGACCATGCACCAGATCGACGAGCGCGTGCCGGTCAGCGAAATCGAGGCGCTGGCGGAGGTCTACCGCCGCGTCATCACCACCTTCTTCGATCGCGCCTAGAACAGCGGGCCGGCGCCCGGCATCGCCCTGCCGAACAGGCGTCTAGCGCAACCGTTGGAGACGACGCGCGCTTCCGCAAGGCTCCGCCGCCGCATAGGGTCAGCCTGTGAACCTCCGCTCGCCCGCCTTCGCCATTCTGTTCGCGGTCAGCCTGATCGCGGCTGCGGGCAATATGGGGCTGCAGTCGGTCCTGCCGACGATAGGCCGCGAATTCGGGCTGCGGGACACCCTCGTGGCGGCGGCCTTCGCCATCAGCGCCCTGATGTGGACCCTGACCTCGCCCTACTGGGCGCGCCTCTCCGACCGCCTGGGCCGCAAGCGGGTGATCATGATCGGGCTGGGCGGCTTCGTGGCCTCGATGGCCGGCTTCGGCCTCGCCGCCAGTTCGGGTCTGGAGGGCTGGCTGGCGGTGATCGTCGCCTTCGTGCTGATGGCGGTGGCGCGCACCATCTACGGCGTGTTCGGCTCGGCCGCACCGATCGCCTCCCAAGCCTATGTCGCCGACCGCACCAACGCCGGACAACGCACGCAGGCGATGTCCCTGCTGGCCTCGGCCCAGGGGCTGGGCACGGTCCTGGGCCCGACCCTGGCGCCGGTCTTCATCCTGCCGTTCGTCGGACTGGCCGGGCCCATGTACGCCTTCGCCCTGCTGGGCGCGGTGGTGCTGCTGATCGTCTGGCTGAAGCTGCCCAGCGGCGACGTGGTGCGCCTGCCTTCACCCAGCGGCCGCAGGACCGACGCCGCCAAGGGCCTGTGGAAGGATCTCCGCGTCCGGGACTATCTGATCTACGGCCTGCTGGTGACCGGCGCCCAGGCGATCAACATCTCGGTGCTCGGTTTCCACGTCATCGACGAACTCGCCGCCGAGGGCATCGCCTCCGGCCAGACCGCCTCCTTCATCAGCATCGCCATGCTGGCCGGGGCGGCCGCGACCCTGATGGTCCAGTGGGGGCTGATCCCGCTGCTCAAGCTGCAGGCGGCCGACCTGATGCGATGGGGCGCCGGCTTGGCCCTGCTCGGCAATCTGATGAGCATCGCCTCCCCGGGCTACTACGGCGTCGTCGTCGGCTACGCGGTGGTCTCCATGGGCGTCGGTTTCGCCCGTCCGGGGTTCACCGCCGGCTCTTCCCTCTCCGTCGGTCCGCACGAGCAGGGGGCCGTGGCCGGCCTGATGATGTCCCTCGCCGGCCTGAGCTTCCTCGCCCCGCCCGTGATTGGAGTGGCGCTGTACGAAATGTCCGAAGCTGCGCCCTTCATAGCCAACGTACTGCTGCTGGCCGTCGCCACCGGCCTGTGCTTCGCCAGCAAGCGCCTTCGGGCCGGACCGCCGGACCTGCCGGGCCGCGACGAAACGCCGTCGCCGGAGACGCCGCCAGCCTCGCAGCCAGGCCCCGAAGGCAATCGCTGAGTCCGGCCTTTTCAGCGTCGAAAAGCCGTGTCAGATCGGGGCTATGGAAACCGCCCGCACCGAGAACCGCATCGGCGTCCGCGCCCCGGCTGACCGCATCTGGGACATTTTGGCGGACCTGCCCTCGTGGGACCGCTGGAATCCGATCGAGACCGCGGTCGAGGGGACCATCGCCTACGGCGGCTCGATCGCCCTGACGGAGGCCATCACGGGCCTGCCTGAGCGGCGCGCGGCCGTCCGCGTCGGAGAGTGGCAGCCCCACGCCCAACTGGTCTGGCTCGAGAGGCGCGGTCTGTGGTTCAGTTCGCTGCGCTATTTCGAGATCGATGAGATCGAGCCGGGCAGTTGCATCTTCGCCAACGGTTTCATCTTCAACGGGCTGCGCGGTGAAATGTATTTCGACCGCAACCGCAAGGCGCTGCGCCCGGCCGTCGACGCGGTCGGGGAAGCCATGAAGGCGCTGGCCGAAGGGGCCTAGCCGCCCTTGGCCATCGTGTCCTGGATGCTGATGATCGCCGGCGTCAGGATGACGATGAACAGCACCGGCAGGAAGAACAGGATCATCGGCACGGTCAGCTTGGCCGGCAGGGCGGCCGCCTTCTTCTCGGCAGCCGATAGGCGCATCTCGCGGTTCTCCTTGGCCATGGTCCGCAGCGCCGAGCCCAGCGGCGTGCCGTAGGTCTCGGCCTGGGTCATGGCCGTCGCCACCGATTTCACGCCCGGATGATTGGTCCGCTTGGCCAGCCCCTCGTAGGCCATGCGCCGGTCGGGCAGATAGCTCAGCTCGGCCGACAACAGGGTCATCTCCTCGGCCAGATCGATCGAGGAACCGCCGATCTCCTGACTGACCTTCTGGATGGCCGCTTCGATCGACATCCCCGCCTCGACGCAGATCAGCAGCAGGTCCAGAGCATCTGGAAACGCCTGCATGATCGAGGTGCGGCGCTTGGCGATGCGATTGGCCAGAAAGATGTTCGGGCCATAGAAGCCGATCACCGCCGCGAACATGCAGATCGCCAGCCGGTTCATGACGGGCAGGCCGAAATCGTTCAGGATGAAGACGTAGAAGACCGCCAGCGCCAGCATGACGAACGGCATCGAGAAGCGGAAGAAGTAGAAGGTGGTCAGCGGCTTGGGACCCCGGTAGCCAGCCTGGGCCATCTTGTCGGCGACCTTCGGGTCTTCCAGCAGCTTGGTCAGGTTCAGCCGCTCCACGACGCGCTTCTTGAAGCCCTCATCGCTGTGCCGGATGTTTTGCGGGCCGTTGCCCTGGGCCGCGATAGCCTGGCGCGAGCGACGCTTTAGCTCCTCACGGCGCTCGGCCACGGCCTTCATCCGCCCCTCCAGCTTGGCCTCGCCGCCGAGGGAGCCCAGCAGGGTGACCAGAGTGGCGAACACCAGCAGACCCACACCCATGCTGAGCAGGTTCTGGAGATTGGTGACGAAGCCGATGATGTCTCCCACGCCGCTCCCCTAGAACTTGAACGAGATCATGCGCTTCATGACGAAGACGCCGAGCGCCATCATCATCACCGCGATCAGCAGCATGAACTGGCCGCGGGGATCCGTGAAAAGCTTGCCCATGTAGGCGGGCGTCGTGATGCTGACGAGGATCATGACGGCGGGCGGCAGCGAGCCGATGATGCCGGCGGAAGCGGTCGCCTCCGACGACAGCGCCTTGATCTTCTCGCCCATCATCTTGCGCGCCCGAAGTACCGTCGACAGGTTGCCCAACGCTTCCGCCAGGTTGCCGCCGGTCTTCTGCTGAATGCCGATGACGATGGCGAAGAATTTCAGCTCCGGCGTCGGCATGCGCTCGTACATCTTCTCCAGCGCCTGCTGCAGGGTCAGGCCGACGCCCAGGCCCTCGACCAGGGTCTGGAATTCCCCGCCAAGCGGAGCCGGGCTCTCGCGGGCGATGATCTTGAAACAGTCGTGAACCGGAAGCCCGGACTTGATGCCCCGGACAATCACGTCGACGGCGTCGGCGAAGTGGCTGGAGAATTTCTTGCGGCGCCGAGCGCCCAGGAAGCCGACCACCCAGCGCGGCAGTCCGAGGCCGAAGACGACAGCGGCGCCGACGCCGATCAGGATGTTCAGGCCGAACATCAGGGGCAGAATCAGGGCGAGAACCCCCAGAACGCCGCTGATGATCCAGAAGGTGCGGATGCTGGTCGCCAGGCCCGCCTGCTTCAGCTTTCCCTTCAGGCTGACCCGGGCCTTGCGTTGGGCGCGTTCCGACTCCTGGAGCTGATCCATGATCTGCTTGCGCCGGGCCTCCGGCGTGTTCGCCATGGCGGCCTTTCTCGCAGCGGCCATGTTCTGCTTCGGCCCGCCAAAGCTCTGCGCCCGTTTGACCGCGGCTTCCGACGAGTCGCCGCCGCCGACGAAGGCCCAGCCGAGCCCGCCGATCGTGATGAAGGCCAGAACCGCCGCGAGGAGAGGGAGCATCGGCGTCTACTCCGCCGCGTCCAGGGCTTCGGCCAACTCGCGCTCCAGCCCGTAGTAGCGGGCGCGGTCCCAGAACCGCGGACGGGCGATGCCGGTCGAGCGGTGCCGGCCGACGATCCTGCCGTTCTCGTCCTCGCCGGTGATCTCGTAGACGACCAGGTCCTGGGTGACGATCACGTCGCCTTCCAGCCCGACCACCTCGGTGATGTGGGTGATGCGGCGCGAGCCGTCGCGCAGGCGCGCCGCCTGGATGATGACGTCGACGGAGCCGACGATCATCTCCCGGATGGTCTTGGACGGCAGACCGTAGCCGCCCATGGTGATCATCGACTCCATCCGGCTGATGGCTTCGCGGGGGCTGTTGGCGTGCAGCGTGCCCATGGAGCCGTCGTGGCCGGTGTTCATGGCCTGCAGCAGGTCGAAGGCCTCGGGGCCGCGCACCTCGCCGACGATGATCCGCTCCGGACGCATGCGCAGGCAGTTCTTCACCAGATCCCGCATGGTGATCTGGCCTTGGCCCTCGAGGTTCGGCGGCCGGGTCTCAAGACGCACCACGTGCGGCTGCTGCAACTGCAACTCGGCGGCGTCCTCACAGGTGATGACGCGCTCGGTCGGATCGATAAAAGCAGTCAGGGTGTTCAGCAGCGTCGTCTTGCCCGAGCCGGTGCCGCCTGAAATGACCAGGTTGCAGCGCGATGCGCCGATGACGCCGAGCACGCGTGCGCCCTCGGGACTGATGGAGTCGAACTCCACCAGGTTCTTCATCGTCAGCTTGTCTTTCTTGAACTTCCGGATCGTCAGGGTCGCGCCGTCGATGGCCAGCGGCGGGGCGATGACGTTGACGCGGCTGCCGTCGGGCAGGCGGGCGTCGCAGATCGGCGAGCTTTCGTCGACGCGGCGGCCGACCTGCGACACGATCCGCTGGCAGATGTTCATCAGCTGGGCGTTATCGCGGAAGCGGACGTTGGTCAGTTGGACCTTGCCGCCGACCTCAATGAACACCCGGCCGGCGCCGTTGACCATGATGTCGGCGATGTCGTCGCGGGCCAGCAGCGGCTCGAGCGGCCCGTAGCCGAGGACGTCGTTGACGATGTCCTGAACCAGGTGCTCCTGCTCGGCCACCGACATGGAGACGTTCTTGATCGCCACCAGTTCGGCCACGATATCGCGGATCTCTTCCGCCGCCGCCTTGGGATCCAGACCGGCCAGCTGGGCCAGGTCGATGGTGTTCATCAGGGCGTTGAAGATCGTCGTCTTCGTGGCGTGATAATAGTCGGACTGTTCGCGGACGATCTCCGCGACCGCCTGGGCCTTCTTCAGCTGTTCGAAGCCCGGCGTGGGCTTGGGTCCCGGCGCGTTCTTCGGCGGAGCCGCGGCGGCGGCGGGCTTGGGCCGGGCCGCCAGCGCGTCCAGACGGTCGGCGGCCTCCGACGAAGGCTTGGCGGCGTAGGATTCGGTCTGTCTCTCTTGCCGGTCCAGTTCAGCGACGTCGCCGCCGAAGGCGAAGGCCTGGGTCTGGACCCCGGCCTCGGGCTGTCGGGCGGGGGACGGCGCCGCAGCGGCCGGCGCCGGACGCGGAGCCGCGGCGGGTGCTCCGGGCTGACCTGTGCGTTTGCCGAACACGCCTCAGGACTTCTTCTTGAACAGGCTGGAGAACATCGCCCTGGCGTCGGCCTTGCCGCCCTTGCCCTTGGGCCCGGCCAGCATCGGCAGCTCGCGGCGCGAGACGATCTGCGCCAGCATCTGGAAGGCGTCGGCGGCCTTGGACTTGGCGCCGGCGTCGAGGATCATCTGGCCGTTGTTGGCGGCCGCGCCGAACACCTTGGCGTCAAACGGAATGACCAGGCTGGGATGCACGCCCAAGGCGGAGCCGAACTCCTTGGCCGGAATCTCCGGACGCCCCGGAACGCCGACCTGGTTCAGCACCAGTCGCGGCGGGGCGTCGTTTGGCCGACCCTGGCGGATCAGATCGATCATGTTCTTGGCGTTGCGCAGGCTGGCCAGATCAGGGGTCGCCACGACCACCACCTCGTCGGCGGCGATCAGGGTGCGGCGCATCCAGCCCGACCATAGGTGCGGCAGGTCCAGAACCACGAAGGGCGCCGTGGAGCGGATCTGGTTGGTGACCTCCTCGAAGGCCTCCGGCGAGATATCCCAGTCGGCGTCCAGGGTGGCCGGAGCGGCGAACAGGCTCAGCTTGTCGGTGCAGCGGACCATCATCCGGTCGAGAAGCACCGGGTCGAGCCGATCGGGCTGGCTGAGGGCGTCGGCGACGCCATTCAGCGGGTCCTGGTTGAAGTCGAGGCCGGCGGTGCCGAACGGCAGGTCGTAGTCGACGATGACCGTATTGGCGCCGATACGCTCGCTCATCGCATAGGCGGTGTTGTGCGCCACCGAGCTGGAGCCGGTGCCGCCGCGGGCGCCGACGAAGGCGATCGAGCGGCCGACGAAGGGCTGGGCCGGGTCGGCGAACAGACCGCCAATGGCGGCGATCAGTTGCAGCGGCTGCAGCGGCGCGACCAGGTATTCGCTGACCCCGCGCCGCATCAGTTCGCGGAACAGCAGAATGTCGTTGGTGGCTCCGATCACGACGACCTTGGTGCCGGCGTCGCAGACCTCGGCCAGCTGATCGACTTCCCAGAGCAGGGTCTGCGGGTCCTTCAGGCATTCGACGATGATCAGCGGCGGGGTCGGTTCGTGCTGATAGGCGTCGACCGCGGCGGCCACGCCGCCGACGCGGATCTGGGTGGTGGCGCGCGACAGGCGACGATCCTGGCCGGCGCGCTCGGCGGCCGCGAGGGTGTCCTGACGCTCGGCGAAAACGTGGATGGCGATGCGCGGCACCGAGACTTCGGGCCCGCCCGCGCCGAGCACCGGCGGGGAGAAGGCCGCCGACGCCCCGGCGACAAGGTCGCCTACGGGATTGAAGCCGGCTACGGCCGGGACCTGGCCTTCGAACGGCGTAGCCGGAGGAACCGGAACGGCGGCCGCGACGGCCGGTGTGGTGAATTGCAGGGGCGGGCGGACCGCCTCCTCGTCCATGGCCCTCGCGCCCTGGCCAGCGTAGGACGCGCCGGGATCGTTGCCCGGGTGAACGCCCACGGCGGGACCTTGGGCGGCATAGCCCATGTCGAGGTCGAACTCGTCCTCGAAATCCTCGACCGGGCGGGGGGCGAAGGCGTTGGTCATTCGGTTATTCCACGGCCTGGGCCAGACGGCCCTCGACCAACCTCTCTTGCTGCGCCGAGGTGACCTCGCCCCGGCGATAGTTGTCGAACACAACGGCGGCCCGGCCCGAATCCGGCGGGCTGATGGGACGATGGCCGACGATGTCGCGGGGGTCGGCGATCTGGGCGGCGATATTGGCGTTCACGGCGCAACCCAGACCCATCGAGGCCGCGTTGGAGAAGCGTCCGCCGAGGTTGCGCGGCTCGGCGGCGCAGTTGGGAATGACCGCCTGCACCGTCTCGAAACCGGCGAGGACCGGCGCCCTCGAATTCGGCGCGGCGTAGGACGCGACGACGATGCGTTCAGCGGGCAGGCCGGCGGCCTCAAGCGCCGAGCGGACGGCCCAGGTCTGGCGCGCGGCCGCCGGATCTTCGCCGGAAGGCCCCTCAACCCGAACCTGCCCGACGCCCGAAACCAGATATCGGCCCGCCAGATCGTTGAGAGCGGCCTGCTGGTTCGCCGACAGTCCATCGTCGCGCACGGCGAGGGCGATGCGGTCCAGGCCGGGCTCGACCCGAAGGGCATAGCGCGACAGCGGCGTCAGCGGATGCGAATCCGGCGAGCCGGTCGAGGCGCAGGCGCCCAGGGCGGCGGCGGCGGCGACGGTGAAAAGAAGGGCGCGCATGGTCGGGGGCCTCATTCGATCACATAGCCCACGGGGCCGGTCCAGCCGGCGTCGGGGCCGCCGGCGGCGACATCCGCGCGGCCGTAGTGCTGGTTCAGCTGGCCGAACAGGATGGTCTGGGCGTCGTTGGCGATCTGCAGGCCGTCGGCCGGCGTCTGCAGGCGACCCGGCGAGGTCGGCGAGACGATGTAGGCCTCGACGATGATCACCAGCTCTGTTTCGCCCGACAGGTAGTCACGCGAGCGGAACAGGGACCCGAGGACCGGTACGTCGCCCAGGCCGGGAAACTTGTCGACGTTCTGCCGCGTATCTTCCTTGAGAAGGCCGGCGATCATCAGGGAGCCGCCCGACGGCAGCTCGACCGTGTTCGAGGTGCGCCGGACACTCAGTCCCGGGATGACGAGGGCGCTGCTGTTGGCGCCCCCGAGGGTGAACGCTCCGAGCGAGGTCAGCTCGGACACCTCTGTCGACAGCTGCAAGGAAATACGGCCGGGCGACAGCACGATCGGCCGAACCGCCAGCCGCACCCCATAGGGCTTGAACTCGATCGAGACGCGCGTGCCGTCCGGGCCTGAGTCCTGGCCCACCGGCACCGGGAACTCGCCACCGGCGAGGAACTCTGCGCTTTCACCGTTGGCGGTTGTGATGTTCGGCTCCGCCAGGGTGCGGACCAGGCCGACCCGTTCGAAGGCGTCGAGACAGGCGTCGGCGTTGGTGCCCGTGATTGTCTGGAACGCGGATGAGACGACGCTGCCGATAATGTTGGTCAGGCCCGAACTGACCCCACCCGTCGTCGTCGTCGTGGTCGTGGTGTTGCCATTGACGTCGATGGTTTCGACCACCTGTGTCGTGGAGCCGGTTGAACCGGTCGTGTTGGTCGTGTCGTTGGTGTTGCTGAAGTTCGTGGTCCGCGCGCCCCGCTCGCCGAAGCACAGGCCGTCGCCTCCCGACTGGCTGCCGCCGTTGACGGCGAAGGTGTTCGTGCGGCTGAACCCGTGGGCCTGAATGCCGTCATGGATGACGAGGTCGGTGGAGAGCCCCAGCTGCTTGATGACGTTGCGCTGGACCTCGATGACCCGGGCCTTGACCAGGATCTGGTCGGAGCCGGCGATGGTCATCATGTTGATGACCTTCTCGGGCGCGGAGACGAAGGCGCGGGCCACCTGGCTGGCCCGGTCGGCCTCGCCGGGGCTGTAGACTGTCCCGGTCAGGATGACGCTGTCATTGACCGCCTCGGCGTGAACATCGGTGCCCGGCATCACCCGGCTGAGCGTGTCCTGGAGGGCCGAAACGCCGGCGTCGACACGGATCCGGAGCGACAGGATGGTGCGGCCGGCGTTGTCCAGCACCACGGCGTCGGTCTCGCCCGGCGCGAGTCCGATGATGGTGATCCGGCGCGGCGAATGCAGCATGGCCTCGGCCACAAGCGGATTGGGGACGATCACGTCGCGGGCGTCGGCCGGCAGGTCGACAGCCATCGAGGAGCCGCGGGGCAGGCTGATCAGCTGCGACTGCGCGCCCATGGAGACGGCGGCGCGGGTCTGGGCCTGCGCTGGCGAGATGGACGGGGCCGCGCCCGCGAGCAGGGCTGCGACGGCGATGGCGATAACGGGCGTAACCGGGCGCTTCATTGGACCACCACCACTTCAGGCGCGCCACCACGATAGATGCGGACGGCGGCGGATTGGCGCGGCCCGGCCGACACTCTGCCCGAGGGACCGCCGGTGTCCGCGTAGGAGCGCAGGATCAGGCTCAGTTCGCCTTCCGACTTCGCCAGCGCCAGCGCCTCGGCGTCGCGAGGCCCGAGCTCAAGAGTCGCGGTGGCGCCGATCACCGTCTGCTCGTCGTCGCCGGCCCGGGTCGACTGGTCGATGGCGAGCACCTTGATGTTCTGCATGACCGTGGACGACGCGAATTTGGCGCGATCGCCCTCGGTCGCGCCGAGATTGCCGAGGGTCGTCTCGCGGGTCAGAACGACGTCGACCCGGTCCCCCGGCAGGATGAAGCCGCCGGCGGCCGTTTCGACCGTGACCCGGATGGCCATGGCGCGCATGCCCGGCTCCAGATAGGCGGCCATATAGCCGCTGTCTCCTGCGCGTACGATCTTGCGCATGACAATGGGCTCGCCGGCGAGAATGGGTTCGCGCACCACCGAGCCGACATAGTCCGCCTTGGCGCCGCCGGTCGCGAGTTCAGTGGCGGCGCGGGTCACGGCGGCGACGGCGCCGGCGGGCTTGGCCTCGCTCTTGTCCGCGGGCTCGCCGGCGGCGGGGATCGGCACCGAACCGTCCGTGATGAAGGCCGGATTGATGTTGTCGATGACCCAGTCCTTCCAGGCGAGGTCGGATTCCTCGAGCCGCCTGCCGGGCTCCAGGTCCTTCGCGGCGACCAGCACCTTGGCCATTGGGCGAGCCTCGACCGGCGCGGCGGCGGCCACGGCGACCGGTTCCTTCGAAGGCGATCCCATGGCGCGCACGACGAGGGCCAGCCCGATGGCGGCCACGGCGGCGACACAGATCACGATGATACGGGCGGGCTTCATCGACTCTCTCCGGCAGAGCCGGCCGGACCGCTATCCGGTCCCTCGGCCCCCTGCCGTTAACGAACATGCCGGGCGCGGGTTAACGCGGGCCTAAGTACGCCGCGCCGCGCTTCGGGATGTGGCGAGGGCGAGTCTAGCCGGCGAGGAAGGCGGCCATGAGCGGGGACGCCGGCCAGGCGACCAGAACGCCGGCGGCGATCGCCACGCCATAGGGAATATCGCCCTTGGGCTCCATCAGCCGACCGAGCCAGCCGCCGCCGCCGGCCAGATACGGCCGCAGCCAGGTCCGGGCGAGGATCAGGGCCAGGCAGAACAGTCCGCCGATCGCCGCCGTCGACAGCACGAACACGCCGGATCCCGGCACGCCCAGCCACAGACACGCCGCGGCCATCAGCTTGACGTCGCCGCCGCCGAGGAAGTTAAGGGCGAACAGGCCCATTCCGATCAGCAGGGCCGCCACGCCGATGGCGAGGTGGAGCGCCATCGCCATCGGGGCGAGGCCCACAAGCAGCGCTGCCGGAAAGAAGGCGAGGATCAGCAGGCCGGAGATCCAGTTCGGGATCTTCATCGACGTCAGATCCTTCAGCCCGGCGACGATCGCCAGGGCGGGAAGAACGGCGAGAAAAGGGAGTTGCAGGGCTTCCATCCGCCGATCCTGCCGCGCCGATCTTTAAGACCGCGTTGCCCCGGCGGACAAAAGCAAAGGGCCGGAGCGCTTCCGCTCCGGCCCTCGCCAGGTTCAAGACGCTACGACGCTTAGGTGGCGCCGATGGCGGTGGCGACCTTGGTGAACTGGGTCGAGATGTTGGTGCCCAGGGCAGTGACGGCCGCGATGATCACGACGGCGATGAGGGCGGCGATCAGGCCATATTCGATGGCCGTGGCGCCCGACTCGTCGGACATGAACTTGGAAATAAACTTCTTCATGGTCATGGTTCCCTTTTGCAGAAGAGGAAGCGAGCTACTGAACGACGGGGGGAGCCGGTAGCCCGCTTGACCCCCAAAACGCACCGTCGTTATCGCCCATATCGGTTAAGGCCGGGTCGCCGGGCGTGGTTACCAGAAGATTTACTGTAAAAACCTCGCAGCTTGACGGTTGGGGCCCCGCTTTTTATCGCCCCTGCCTCGCTCTGCCGGTATTCCGGGAAGCGTTTCAAACTTTGTTGAGGTTTCGACGGCAAGTTCCGGGTCACGCTCTCGCGCGCGCTCGCTCTATGGACACCGTCGCCATGACCCGCACTCACCGCCTGCTCCTCGCCTCCGCCGCCGCCGCCCTTCTGGCCAGCCCCGGCCTCGCTGTCGCGCAGTCGGGCCGCGTCAGCGTCGAGATCGACCAGGCCCAGCGGGTCCAGCTGAGCGGTCCGGCCGGTTCCGTCATCGTCGGCAATCCCGAGATCGCGGACGTCACCGTGGTCGACGCCAATACCCTGTACATCACCGGCAAGGGCTATGGCGTAACGGAGGTGGTCGCCGTCGACCCGATCGGCCGCACCGTGTTCCAGAGCCAGATCGTCGTCACCGCCGGCGACGGGGCGGGACGGGTCCGCGTGTGGCGCGGCGCCCAGTCGACCGAAATGGCCTGCGCGGCCTCCTGTTCGCCCTCGGTGCGGGGAACCACCGGCCCTGCCCCCGCGGCCGACTAGGTATCGTGAGCATCCGTCGTCGCCGCCGGATATTCGGAGGCCGCCCGCTGTGGCGCGGCCTGCTGCGCAACCGCGACGGATCGGCCGCCGTCGAGTTCGGCCTGGTCGCCCTGCCGTTCTGCATCATGATCTTCGCCATTCTCGAAGTGGCGCTGATCTTCACGCTCGATTCCGTGCTGGAGAATGCGGCCATCGCCACCGGCCGCCTGGTCCGCACCGGTCAGGCCAGCGCCCAGGGCATGACCGCGGCCCAGTTCAAGGAGAACCTGTGCAGCCGCATGAGCATCTTCTCCGGCGACTGCGCCGCGAACGCGACGATCGACGTGCGGGTCATTCCGCAGTTCAACACCAATCCGCCCGACCCGCTGGCCGGAGAGGGTTTCGACCCGAGCGGCCTGACCTACGCCAACGGCAATCCCGGCGATCTGGTTCTGGTGCGGGTCTGGTACCAGCATCCGCTGCTGACCACCTTCCTGTCGCAGGGCCTGTCGCATGTCGGCGACCGCACGGCCATGCTGACCGCGACCACCGCCTTCCGGAACGAGCCGGCCGGATGAAGCGCAGTCTGATCAGGCGGTTGACGGGTGACGAGCGCGGAGTGTCGGCGATCGAATTCGCCATGCTCGCCCCGGTGCTGATCGCCTTCTACATGGGCATGACCGAGTTCTGTCAGGGCTTCATGGCTCAGAAGCGCATGGGCCACGTCTCGGCCATGGTCGCGGACCTGGTGGCGCAGGAGGAGACGATCACGCCGGCCACCATCGACGACATCTTCGATATCGGCGGCCTGATCATGAAGCCGTTCCCGACGACGACGCTGAATCAGCGGGTGTCGAGCGTGAGCATGGCGGGCGGCGTGGCCACCGTGGAGTGGAGCCGGGCGGAAGGCATGGACGCACGGGCGGTCGGTTCGACCATCACGCTGCCCGCCGACCTGATCAGCAACGGCGAGAGCGTTGTCGTGGCCGAGGCGACCTATGATTACGACTCCGCCGCCGACTATCTGATGCCGGGGCTGACGCGCTTCTCGCACACCTACTACCTGCGGCCGCGCACGTCGGACCGGACGATCTGCGACGACTGCTAGGGGCCGGTCAGGGCCTCCCTCAGGGCCAGGATCTTCACGCCGGTCTCGGCCAGTTCCGAGGCGGGGTCGCTGTCGGCGACGATGCCCGCTCCGGCCAGGGCGCGAAAACGCCACCTCCCCTGCGAGCGCTCGAACGAGGCCGTGCGGATCAGCACCGAGGCGGTTAGCTGGCCGCGGTCCCCGACATGGAACAGGCTGCCGCACCAGGGCCCGCGCGGCGGCTCGTGAGCGGCGATCACCTTCATCGCCTGATGCTTGGGCGCGCCGGTGATCGAACCGGGCGGGAAGGTCGCGGCGAGCAGGTCGGCGACGCCGGCTTCCGGACGGGCCGCGCCGGTCACGATGGAGACGAGGTGGTGCACCGTCGGATGGCTTTCGATCCCGAACAGGCGCTCCGCCAGAACCGAGCCGGGTTCGGCGATGCGTGAGAGGTCGTTGCGCATCAGGTCGACGATCATCAGGTTTTCGGCCCGGTCCTTGGCGCTGGCCTGCAGCTCTGCGGCGAGGGCGGCGTCGCGGACAGGGTCTGGGTGGCGCGGCCGGGTGCCCTTGATCGGCCGCGTCTCCAGGCGACGGCTTTCGGGATCGAAGGTGAGGAACAGTTCGGGCGAGTTGGAGACCAGCGCCCGATCGCCCAGCCGCCAGAAGGCGCCGTAGGCCGCCGCACGGCCGGCCAGCCGCAGCATCACGTCGAACGGATCGGCGCCGGGGCGCAGCTCGCCGGACCAGGCGCGGGCGATGTTGGCCTGGAACAGCTCGCCGGCGGCGATGCGGGCGACCACGTCGGCGACGGCCGCCAGATAGGCCCGATCCAGCGCTTCGGCGTTCATGGTCAGGGCGGGCGGGGGCGGCGTGGGGAGGTCGACCGCCCGGCCCAGCCAGCCCTCGGCCCGGTCGGCCGCCCGCGCGGCCGCGGCGGCGTCGCGCCCACGACCGATGACGGCGACGGTCCGCGCCCGGTGGTCGAAGGCCAGCATGGAGGGATAACGGGCCAGCATAAGGTCGGGCCACACCGGCTCCCGGGGGCCTGTGGCCGGGCGGGCGCCGGCGTCGTAGGCGTAGAGGCCGACCACGCCGCGCGACAGGGCCGGGTCGCGCAGCAGGTCGAGGCCGCCGTCGCCGCCGGTCCAGTCGGGGTCGGCGGCGACAAAGGACCAGCGGCCGAGCGGCCCGCCGTCGGAGAGCAGGGCCAGGGCGCCGTCGCGGTCCCGCAGGCCCGCCGCCGCGGCGAGGGGCTCGCGCCACGGGCGGATGCGGGTCTCGGCCGCCTGCAGGGGCTGGATCACGCCGCCAGCCGCTCGCCGATGCGCTCGCGCAGGGCCGCATCGACACCGAGGGCCTGCTCCAGATAGCCGTCGACCGAGCCGTGGCGGGCGGCGATTTCAGCCAGCGCCGTCTCCAGATAGACCGGCTCGACGCCGAGGAAGGCGACCACGGCGTCGTGGGCGGCGCGGCGGCCGGTCATGGTTTCAAGCTGACGGGCGATGGCCGGGGCGCGGCCGGCCAGGTCGACGGCGGTGTTGGTGAGCAGATAGTCCTCGACCATGTCGTCGCGGTGGACGCCGAGCAGGTGGTGGGTCAGGGCCGCGAGCAGGCCGGTGCGGTCCTTGCCGGCGGCGCAGTGGATCAGGACCGGGCCGTCGGCCTCGCCCAGGGCGCGGAAATAGCGGGCGTACAGGTCGAGATGGGCCGGCTCGAACGGCAGCTGGCGGTAGGTTTCGGTCATGAAGCGGCGGCCGGCGTCGATGGTCAGGTCGGCGGTCTTCAGGAAGGTGATGTGCGGGGCCTCGCCGCCGTCGTCATGGGCGCTTTCGATGACCTTGCCGGCGAAGCCGGGCGGCCGACGCGAGGGCTGGTCGCGGCGCTCGCCGGGGCGGCGCAGATCGACGATGGCGGCAAGGCCGAGGCCGGCCAGCCGGTCGAGGTCGGCGTCGGTGCAACGGGCCTGATGGGCCGAACGGAACAGCCGGCCGCCGGCGATGCGGCGGCCGGCGGCCGAGGCGTAGTCGCCGTAGTCGCGGAAATTGTCGAGGGCGTCGAAGCGGTGGATGCGGCCGGTCATGCCGCCTCTCTAGCCCACGTCCGCGATGCTTCCCACCATGCCGCTCAGGTCCCGCTCCCGCCCTGGCCG
>DASRXE010000225.1:0-11831 GCA_035654315.1 Brevundimonas sp. | reverse complement strand
TTCATCCTCGGACCGCGCATCAACGCCGGCGGACGGATCGGCAAGTCGGATCTCGGGGCGCGGCTGCTGTCGACCGACGATCCGGACGAGGCGATGGCGCTGGCGCAGGAGCTGGACGCCTTGAACATCGCCCGGCGCGAGGTCGAGCGGCAGGTGACCGATCAGGCCACTCGCATGGTCGAGGCCACCGGCGTCCACGCCGATGGCTCGGCGGTCGTGGTCATCGAGGGCGCCGATTGGCATCCCGGGGTGGTCGGGATCGTGGCCGGGCGGCTGCGCGAGCGCTGGCGCAAGCCCGTGGTGGTGATCGGGGTCGATGCGGTCAACGGCGTCGGCAAGGGCTCGGGCCGGTCGCAGCCGGGCATGAATCTGGGTCGGGCGGTGCAGGCCGCCTGGGAGGCCGGGGTGCTGATGGCCGGGGGCGGCCACGCCATGGCGGCGGGGCTGACGGTCCGGGCCGCCGAGATCGGGCGGCTGCGCGACTTCCTCAACGAGCGGATGGCGGGCGAGCAGGCGGCGGCGGAGGCGCTGGACGGAGTCGAGATCGACGCCCTGATCGAGCCCGGCGCGGCGTCGCGGGCCCTGTTCGAACAGTTCGAGCAACTGGCGCCGTTCGGGCCGGCCAATCCGGAGCCGCTGTTCGCCATGGAACATGTCGCCGTGCGCGAGCCCGCAGCCATGAACGGCGGCCATGTGCGCTGTCGGCTGGTCGGGGCCGACGGGGCGTCCGTGAAGGCCATCGCCTGGCGCTGCGCCGACCTGCCCTCGGGCAAGGCGCTGCTGGCCGGGCAGGGCGGTCTGAGCGTGGCCGGTCGGCTGAAGGCGGATGACTGGAACGGCCGGCGCGGGGTGCAGTTCGAGATCGAGGACATCGCCGATCGGCGTATGGCCTAAACGTCGATCGTCTCGGGCATTTTCTACGGCAAAGCCGCTTGCACCCCGCGGAATCGGCGGCTATATCGCCGCTTCCCCGCGCCGCGGTCCCTTCGTCTATCGGTTAGGACGTCAGGTTTTCAACCTGAAAAGAGGGGTTCGACTCCCCTAGGGACTGCCACGCGGGGCCTTCCCTCCACATCGCTGGACGCCGCCACCGCCGGGGCTCTATCTGGCTGGGGCGTCCACTGTCGCCCGTCGCCTTCCGACACGATCGCACCCTCATGGGCGCCATCCGCGGCCGGCTTGGCCCGCGGTTGGAGGCGATTTCAGGCATCAGTTGAAAAAAATGTTCGCGTTCCGGGCCGGAAGTTGCGTTTTTGCCTTTTCCGCGGTTCGCAGAACCGTGTTAAACAAGCTCTGTCCGCACTGCTCGCGGGCCGGGGGAAGACTGTGTCCGACTACGAGGGCGTTGAGACGGTCGAGACGGTGCGTATCGCCGGCCGGATAAAATGGTTCGATCCCGGCAAGGGATATGGATTCATCGTACCCGATGAGCCGAACCTGACCGATATGAAGGATGTGCTGCTGCACATCTCCAGTCTGCGCGACAGCGGACGCGACAGCGCCGCGGAAGGCGCGCCGATCACCTGCGACTGCGCGCGCCGGCCGAAGGGCTGGCAGGTCACCGAGGTCCACGACCTCGGCGAAGGCGACCCCGACGCGGTCAGCCTTCCGCGCCGCGGCTATGACGCGATGCGGCGCGAGGGCGTCGCTCGGCCGACCCTCGACGACAGCGGCGGCGTCCTGGAGACGGCCGTGGTCAAATGGTTCAACCGCACCAAGGGCTACGGCTTCGTGGTCCGCGACGGCCAGCCGGGCGACATCTTCGTCCACGTCGAAACGCTGCGGCGCTGCGGTCTCGACGACCTGCTGCCTGGCGAAGCGGTGGCTGTGCGCTTCGCCGAGGGTCCTAAGGGACTTGTGGTCGCGGAAATCCGCCCGGCCGGCTGACCGGTCTCCCCAGCGACGCAACGCCGCGCTAGACTGGGTTCGCCGAAGCGCGGGCCCGTGGGATCGGCGACGGACTGATTAGGGATGGAAATGATGTTGATTCGTCGTGGCTTTCTCGCCGGCCTCGCCGGTCTGGTGCTGCTCGCGGGATGCGCGGGGGCGGGCACGGCGGGTCCGAACGGCGAGCCGCTGGAGCCGCTGACGGTGACCACCTCGACCGGCGAGCACCATTTCATGGTCGAGATCGCCGATGACGAGGCCGAGCGCCAGCGCGGCCTGATGCACCGCGAGCCGCTGGCTGACGACCGCGGCATGCTGTTCCAGTTCCCCGACGTGGCCGAGCGCGGCTTCTGGATGCACAACACGCCCAGCCCGCTCGACATCATCTACATCGATCCCTACGGCCGCATCGTCTCGATCGCGAAGAACGCGACGCCGAACTCGGACGCCATCATCCCGTCGAACGGGCCGGCCATGGGCGTGCTGGAACTGCGCGCCGGACGGGCCGACGAGATCGCCGCCAGACCAGGCGACAAGGTCCGCCATCCGTTCTTCGCCGAATAGGGGCCCCCGGGCCATTTTTGGTTCAGGTCGATTCGACCTGAATCCAAAAAATGGTCCAGCATCATGCTGGAGCGAAATCTGGGTCCTGGCGGACTGCGTCCTCCAGGACCGATTTCGCTCTTGCGCGTTGCGGCGGTGCGCGGCGCGTGGCAAACACCGCGCCTCTGGATCGGGGTGTAGCGCAGCCTGGTAGCGCATCTGCTTTGGGAGCAGAGGGTCGGAGGTTCGAATCCTCTCGCCCCGACCATATTTGAAGCGCTACCGCGGGCGACGCGGTCGCCCGCTGCCTGAGCGCAGATGGTGGTGATCGTCCGCCGATCAGGCGTCCTCAGATCGCCCCCAAGGCCTGCTCCAGATCGGCGTAGAGGTCGTCGACGTTCTCGATGCCGACGGACAGCCGGACCAGGTTGTCGCCGATGCCGCAGCGGGCCTTGGCCTCGGCGCTGTAGTCGGAATGGGTGGTGCTGGACGGGTGGGAGACGAGGCTCTCGGTGCCGCCGAGGCTCACCGCCAGCTTGAACAGGCGCAGGGCGTTGAGCATGCGGAAGGCCTCGGCCTCGCCGCCCTTGAGCCGCAGCGAGAAGGTCGAGCCGGCGCCCGAACACTGACGGGCGAAGATGGCCTGTTGAGCGGGAGAACTCTCGGCCCCGCCGGCGTCTAGAACGGCCTCGATCCTGGCGTGGCCGCGCAGGCGGTTGACCAATTCCCCAGCGTTGGCCTGCGACCGTTCCATGCGGATGTGCAGGGTCTCGAGGCTGCGCATCAGCAGCCAGGCGGTGTGAGGATCGGTGACCGTGCCGCAGATGGTGCGCATCTCGGCGACCCGTCCCATCAGGTCGGCGCGGCCCATGCAGGCGCCGGCGATCAGGTCCGAGTGCCCGCCGACGTATTTGGTCAGCGAGTAGAGGATGAGGTCGGCGCCGTGTTGGAGCGGCTTCTGCCACAGGGGGCCGAGGAAGGTGTTGTCGACCACCAGCGGCGGCGCTTCCGCCTGGTCGAGGGCGCGGATGGCGGCGGCGGCGGCCTGCAGGTCGATCAGCTGGTTGGTCGGATTGGCCGGAGTCTCGACATAGACCGCCGCCAGACGGCCGCCCCGGGAGGCGGCGGCGGCCGCGGCGTCGCCGATGGCGCGGGTCAGGGCCTCGCCGCCGTCGCAGTCGGCGACGCTGACGGTCTGGACGCCCATGCGCGGCAGGATACGATCGAACAGGTATTCGGTGCCGCCGTAGGCCGGGGCGGTGTAAACCACCACATCATTGGGACGGCTGAGCGCCAGGATGGTGGTCGAGATCGCCGCCATGCCGCTGGAGAAGACCAGCGCCTTGTCGGCCTCGTCCCAGACCGCGAGCCGGTCCTCGAGGATCTCCAGATTGGGGTTGTTGATCCGCGAATAGATCAGGCCCAGCGCCTCGTCCGGGCCCTTTTCGCGCAGGCCGTAAGCGACCTCGAAGAAGCGCTTGCCGTCCTCGGCGGATTTGAACACGAAGGTCGAGGTCTGGAAGATCGGCGCCTTGATCGAGCCTTCCGACAGGGCGGGATCGTAGCCGTAGCCCATCATCAGGGTTTCCGCAGACAGCGGACGATCGCCCAGGGTTCGGCTGCGGTGGCGATTCATAGGCTTGTTCCCTTACTGACGTCTGGTCCTGATAGGGGGTTCGACCGTAAGCGCCAAGCGATGGTGGACCCGTCGTGGAGCAGCCGCTATCAGGAGCGCGATGAGGCTTCGCGGCCCAGTACCAGGACGTTTCCATGCTCGCCCGCATCTACCGCCCCGCCCGGAACGCCATGCAGTCGGGGAAGGCCAACACCCGACAATGGCGGCTGGAATTCGAGCCGGCCTCGGCGCGCAGCATCGACCCGCTGATGGGCTGGACCAGTTCGGCGGACATGAACGGCCAGGTCCGGCTCGACTTCGACTCGAAGGAAGAGGCCATCGCCTACGCCGAGCGATATGGAATCGCCTTCCGGCTGCATGAGCCGCAGGAGCCGCCAGTGATTCTGAAGGCCTATGCCGACAATTTCGCCACCAGCCGCCGGGTTCCGTGGACGCACTAGGCGTTTTCTTGCGGCTATCGCGCCTGGCGCTGCCTGAGCCGCGCGCGCGAATTCTTTTGCGGCTGCCGCGCTTCGCGCTACTTGAGCCGCTAGCCCCGGGCGCCCATAGCTCAACCGGATAGAGCACCCGCCTTCTAAGCGGACGGTTGCAGGTTCGAGTCCTGCTGGGCGCGCCACGGCCTACATCGGGTGCGGGAGGCCAGCGTTGCAGGACCAATGTGATGCGCTCGCGCAACGGTCCGGGCCAAAAAAGGCTGAAACACAACTTACGATGAGAAATCCGGGGCCTGAAGGTTGAAACATCATCGAAATCGCGGCCTATAGCTTCGCCATTGAGGGAGTTTTCCATGAAGAAGATCGCCACCGCCGTTCTGGCCGGTACCTTGCTTGTCGCCGGCCAAGCTTTCGCCACCACCGAATCCGCCGCTCGCGTGGGTGATCGGGTCGGCGCCGTTTCGACCGAGTCGAGCGAGTTCGCGGGCGGCATCCCCGCCGGTCTCATCTTCATCGGCGCGGCGATCGCCGGCTTCGCGCTCATCACGAGCGTCGACGACGACAGCGAAAGCGACTGATACTCGCGTCCAACGACGTCTGAGTTCGAAGGCCTCCGTCGCGACCGCGGCGGAGGCTTTTTCGTGGGCGGTCACCACCGCCGGCAACCGTCGCCGGAACCCGCCGTTGAGCTTGCGTGCGGATCGCCACCTTCAACATCAACGGGATCAATACCCGGCTGGCAAACCTGCTGGCGTGGCTTGAGGCGGCGCGGCCGGACGTGGTCTGTCTACAGGAGCTGAAGGCCACGGACGCGCAGTTCCCTGCGGCTGCGATCCGGGCGCTGGGCTATCACGCGGTGTGGAAGGGCGAGCACCGCTGGAACGGCGTAGCCATCCTGGCGCAGGGCGCCGAGCCGGTGGTGACCCGGCGCAGCCTGCCAGGCGAGCCGTCGGACGGGCAGAGCCGCTATCTGGAGGCGGCGGTCGACGGCGTGCTGGTGGCGTCGCTGTACCTGCCGAACGGCAACCCGCAGCCGGGGCCGAAGTTCGACTACAAGCTGGCGTGGATGGAGCGGCTGAACGCGCATGCGGCCGAGCTGCTGGGTACCGGCGCGCCCGTTGTGCTGGCCGGCGACTACAATGTCGTGCCGACCGAGGCGGATATCTACAACAGCCGTTCGTGGAAGAAGGACGCCCTGCTGCAGCCTGAGAGCCGGGCGGCGTTCGGACGGCTGCTGGATCAGGGCTGGACCGACGCGCTGCGCGAGCGGTACCCGGCCGACCCGCCGCCGTGGACCTTCTGGCAGTATTTCCGACAGGCGTGGGAGCGGGACGCGGGGCTGCGCATCGACCACCTGCTGCTCAGCCCGGCGGCGGCGGCGCGGCTGACCGACGCGGGCGTCGACCGGGAAGTGCGCGGCCGGGAGCGGGCGAGCGACCACGCGCCGGTATGGATCGAACTGGATTGAAGCCATGGCGCGAAAGCTGAAGGTGTTCTGCTATTCGGACGGCTTTCACTCATGGACCGTGGCGACTCCGTCGCGGGCCAAGGCGCTGGAAGCCTGGGGCGTGAAGCGCGACCTGTTCAAGGACGGGTCGGCGCGGGAGATCGACGTCGGTCCGGACAGGGAGGCGGCGCTGGCGTCGCCGGGCGAGTTGATCGAGCGCGGCCTGTCGGTGGATATCGGCAAGGTCGAGCGGACGAAGGCGCCCAAGGCGAGACCGAAGCCGACAAAGCAGAAGTCGGACGCGAAGGCACGGGCGCGGGTAGAGGCGCTGGAAGCCAAGCTGGACGCGCTGGACGAGGCGCAGGCGGAGGAGACAGCGGCGCTGGAGGCCGAGCGGGAGGCGCTGGATCGGCGGGCGGCGGCGCTGACGAAGCGGCAGCGGAAGGCGCGCGACGGCCTGAAGGCGAAGCTGAAGGCCGCGCGGGCGAAGCTCAGCTAGCGGCCCGCCAAGCGGCGAGGCCGCGCTCGAGATCGGCGATCAGGTCGGCGGGATCCTCGAGGCCGACGTGCAGGCGAAGGAGCTCGCCGGCGAGCACAGGCGGCGATCGGCGGAAGGCGAGCTGGGCCGTCTCGTGGGTGATGAGGCTCTCGAACCCGCCCCAGGAATAGCCGAGGCCGAACAGCTCCAGCGTCGACATCAGGGCGTGGGCGGCGGCTTCGGAGCCGCCCTTCATGACCACGCCGAAGATGGAGGCGGCGCCGGCGTAGTCGCGGCCCCAGAGGGCATGGCCGGGCGCGCCGGGCAGGGCGGGGTAGAGAACCTCGTCCACCTCCGGACGCATCTGCAGCCAGTGCGCCACCGCGAGGGCGGAGCGGGCCTGTTCCGCGTAGCGCAGGGGCAGGGTGCGCAGGCCGCGCAGGGCCAGCCAGGCGTCGTCCGGCGAGACGCGCCAGCCGAGGTCTTCAAGCGTTTCGGCGATGGGCCGGCCGACGGCGGGGTCGGCGACGGCAATCGAGCCCATCAGTAAGTCGGAGTGGCCGCCGACGTATTTGGTCACCGCCTGGACGCTGACATCGACGCCGTGCGCCAGCGGCCGGAAGGCGAGGGCGGCGGCCCAGGTGTTGTCCATGACGGTGAGCACGCCCCGGGCCCGGCAGGCGGCGGCGAGGGCGGGGATGTCGGCGAGTTCGAAGGTCAGGGAGGCGGGTGATTCGATCAGCAGCACCCGGGTCCGGTCGGTCAGGGCGGCGAGGATGTCGTCCACGCTGGCGCCGGGCGCATGGAAGGCGCTGTCGATTCCGCGCGCCTTAAGGTGGCGGTTCAGAAAGCGACGGCTGGGGCCATAGAGGGCGTCGGTGGCGAGGACCGAATCGCCGGGACGGAGCAGGGCGGTCAGGGGCACGGTGACGGCGGCGAGGCCGGACGGGACCAGCCAGGCCTCGGCGGCGCCCTCCAGATCGGCCAGGGCGGTGCGCAGCTCGCGGGCCGCGGACAGGTCCTCGATGCCGTAGACCGGGCCGGCGCCGTCGTCGCGCATGGCGCCGGGCGCGTCGTTCAGCAGGGTGGAGGCGCGCTCGATCGGAGGGCTGACCGGACGGCGGCCGCCGCCGCGTCGGGTGGCCGGAGCGATCAGCCGGGTGCGCTCGGAACGGTCGGTACGGTCAGCCATCGAAAGCCGGGGAAGGGTTGCGGTTCACCGGGCAAAAGCCTCTAAAGCAAGCGGGGGCGCAAGGTCTGGAATTCGCGCGGGCGAGGAGCAGCATGCGGACAGAGGTGGTTCGGCGATCGGGTTTGGCGGGCGTGGCGGTGGCCCTCGGGCTGACCGCCGCGGCATGCGGCGGTGACCGCAAGGCCGAGAGCGAGCCCGTCGCGCCGGTCGTGGCCGCGACCGAGGCTCCCGAATTCGCCAGTCCCACGCTTCAGGCGATCAAGCGCCGCGGCCGCCTCAACTGCGGCGTGCACGAGGGACTGGTCGGCTTCGCCTACACCGACAACCGCGGCGAATGGCGCGGTTTCGACGCCGACTTCTGCCGGGCGCTGGCCGCGGCCGTGCTGGGCAATCCCAACGCGGTGCGCTTTGTGCCGCTGACGTCGAGCCAGCGTTTCGACGCCCTGCGCGGCGGTCGTATCGACGTGCTGTGGCGCGCCACCTCATGGACCATGTCGCGCGAAATCTCCGAAGGCGTGCGGTTCGCCGGGATCAACTATTACGACGGCCAGGGCTTTCTGGTCCGCCGCTCGCTCGACCTGGCCAGCGCGGCCGAGCTCAACGGGGCGAGGGTGTGCGTGCAGCGCGAGACCACATCGGAACTGAACGTGGCCGACTTCTTCCGGGCGCGGAACATCGAGTACCGGCCGGTCGTGGCGGCGAACGAGGAGGCGGCGCGCAACGCCTATGCGCGGGAGGACTGCGATGCGTTCAGCGCCGACATTTCGGCGCTGGCGGCGGCGCGGACCCTGCTGTCCAATCCCGAGCAACACGCCATCCTGCCCGACGTCATCTCCAAGGAGCCGCTGGGTCCGGCGGTGAAGCGTGGGGACGAATCCTGGACCTCCATCGTGCGCTGGACGCTGAACGCCCTCGTGCTCGCGGAGGAGCTGGGAGTCACCGCCGGCAACACCGACCAGCTGGCCGAGGAGTCACGCGATCCGCAGATTCGGCGGCTGCTCGGCGTCGAGGGCGATCTCGGACCGGCCATGGGATTGTCGAAGGAATGGGCGAAGAACGCCATTGAAGCCACAGGAAACTATGGTGAAATCTTCAATCGGAATATCGGACCTGATTCACCCCTCGACCTGGCGCGGGGCCTTAACGCACAATGGAACGCTCGGCCGGGCGGCCTGATCTACGCCCGGCCGATCCGATAACGACATCGGCCGCGCGCCGGGGGGAAGCATGGAAACCACGAAACGCGGCGGGATCGCCCTGCACTGGCTGATGCTGATCGGCTTCATCGTTGGCCTGGGCGGCGGGCTGTTCGTCAATCTGGCGGTGGGGGCCGACGCGCCGTGGGTGCTGTGGCTGACGTCGAACATTACCGGGCCGGCGGGGCAGATATTCCTGCGCCTGCTGTTCATGCTGGTCATTCCGCTGCTGTTCTCGGCGCTGGTCATCGGCGTGGCCGAGATGGGCGACCTGAAATCCCTGGGCCGCGCCGGATGGAAGACGCTGGCGTTCACAGTGGCGGTTTCGGGCCTGGCCGTGCTGATCGGCCTGGTCATGGTCAATTTGTTTCGCCCGGGTGACGGCGTCGACGCCGACCTGGCGGCGGCGCTGCTGGCGCAGGGCGAGGCCGGCGCGGCCTCGATCGTCGGCAATGCGCCCGAGACCATCAACCTCGGCCAGTTCTTCCTCGACCTGATCCCGTCGAACGTCTTCACCGCCGCGGCCGAGAACCAGATCCTGCCGGTGATGGTGTTCGCCCTGCTGTTCGGCATCGGCCTGGTGATGGCCCGCAGCCCGGCGACGGACAAGCTGCAGGAGGTGGTCCTGGGCCTGTTCGAAATCACCATGAAGCTGATCAATCTGGTGATCAAACTGGCTCCGTTCGCCATCGCGGCCCTGATGTTCAACCTCGCCGCCCTGTTCGGCTGGGATCTGCTGGTGCGGCTGGCGGCCTATGTCGGCGTCGCCGTCGGGGCGATGCTGATCCACATGTTCGTGGTCTATCCGATCGCGGTCTGGACCTTGGGCGGCATGTCGCCGCTGAAATTCTTCCGGGCCATACGCGAGCCGATGGTGGTGGCCTTCTCGACCGCTTCGTCCAACGCCAGCCTGCCGGTGTCGCTGCGGGCCGCCGAGTTCGAACTCAAACTGCCGCGCAAGATCGCCCGCTTCGTGCTGACCGTGGGGGCCACGGCCAACCAGAACGGCACCGCCCTGTTCGAAGGGGTGACGGTGCTGTTCCTTGCGCAGTTCTTCGGCATCGATCTGACCATCTGGCAGCAGGTGATCGTAATGCTGGTCTGCATCCTCGGGGGCATCGGCACGGCCGGCGTGCCCGCGGGATCGCTCCCGGTGGTGGCGATGATCCTGGTCATGGTCGGCGTGCCGGCCGAGGGCATTGGACTGATCCTCGGCGTGGACCGCTTCCTCGATATGTGCCGGACTACCCTGAACGTGACCGGCGACCTGGTGGCGGCGACGGTGGTCTCCCGCGGCGAGAGCGATGAGGTGGTGCCGCCCGGACTGGCCGAGCCCGCCGCGCCCAGGGCCTAGACCATTTTTGCTTCAGGTCGAATCGACCTGAATCCAAAAAATGGTCCAGTATCAATGCTGGAGCGAAATCTGAGCCGAGTTCGACTGCGTCCAACTCAACCGATTTCGCTCCAGGCCTCGGCGACGACCGGCGTATCGGCCCGCCCGCCCCATTCGGCCCAGCTGCCGTCGTAAAGGCACGAGGGGCGGCCGAGGGCGGCGAGGCCGAGGCTGAGGATGGCGGCGGTGACGCCTGAGCCGCAGGTGGTGACGACCGGCTGGTCCGGATCGAGGCCGGCGGCGCGGAAGGCGGCTTGCAGTTCGGGCGCGGACTTCATCGTGCCGTCCGGATTGAGGATGCGCGGGAACGGCAGGTTCAGGGCGCCGGGCATGTGGCCGGAGCGGAGGCCGGTGCGAGGCTCGGCTGCGCGGCCTTCGAAGCGGTCGGCGGCTCGGGCGTCGAGCACCTGGGCCTCGCCCCCCAGCGCGGCGCGGACGGCGTCGAGATCGGCGAGCTGATTCCCGTCGAGGCGGGCGGTGAACACCGCGGGGACGGCCGGCGGCGGCGGGCCGGACTCGACCGGGCGACCTTCGGCCCGCCATTTGGGCAGGCCGCCGTCCAGCACCTGCACCCGCGGCGCGCCCATGACGCGGAACATCCACCAGGCGCGGGCCGACGAACGGATGCCGACGGTGTCGTAGACGACGACGTGGTCCGCCTCACTGAGGCCCAGCCCGCCCATGCGGGCGGCGAAGGCTTCGGGCGAGGGCAGCATGTGCGGCAGGGCGTTGCCGGGGTCGGAACTGGCCTCGAGGTCGAAGAAGACCGCGCCGGGCAGGCGGGTCGCCTCGAAGTCGGGGCGGCCGTCGCGGCCGTCCAGATGCCAGCTGGCGTCGACGACCCGGAGGTCGGGCTCGCCGAGGCGGGCGGCGAGGTCTGCGGTGGAGATCAGCGGCGCGAGATCGGGCATGCCCCAGTCTAGCAGAGCGGGGTCAGGCGAGGGAAAGGCCGAGCTGGATCACATTGGTCCGCGCCGAGCGGAAACCGGCTTCGCAATAAGCCAGGTAGAAGCGCCACAGCCGCCGGAAACGTTCGTCGAAGCCGCTGATGCGTCGGATATCATCCCAGGCCCCCTGGAAGCGCTCGTCCCAGAGCCGCAGCGTCTCGGCGTAGTCCTGGCCGAAGCGCTCGACCGTGCGCCAGTCGAGGCCAGCGTCCGCCACGACCGACTTCAGGGCGCTCTCTGACGGCAGCATGCCGCCCGGGAAGATATATTTCTGGATGAAGTCGGTCCGTTTGCGGTAGCGGGAGAAAACGGCGTCGTCGATGGTGATGATCTGCAGGCCGGCCCGGCCGCCGGGCTCAAGCACGTCGCGGATCTTGCCGAAATAGGCGGGCCAGTACTCCTCGCCCACCGCCTCGAACATCTCGATCGAGGCGACGCGGTCGAAGCGCCCCTGAACGTCGCGGTAGTCGATCAGCTGGATGTCGGCGCGTTCGGACAGGCCGGCGTTGAAAATCCGCTGGCGGGCGAAATCGTACTGCTCGCGCGAGATGGTGATGCCGGTGATGCGGGCGCCGATCTCTTTCGCCGCGAACTCCGCGAAGCCGCCCCAGCCGCAGCCGATCTCGAGCACCGACTGGCCCGGCCGGAGGTCCATGGTCCGGGCGAGGGCGGCGTATT